>NZ_JBGLYN010000009.1:0-110150 GCF_047304045.1 Variovorax sp. Varisp85 | reverse complement strand
CCCCACCGAACGCCGCCCCATCCGCGAACTCCCCGACGAGCTGATCAGCCAGATCGCCGCTGGCGAAGTCGTCGAGCGCCCCGCCTCGGTGGTGCGCGAATTGCTGGACAACGCGCTCGACGCCGGCGCCGGCCAGATCACGGTGCGGCTGGCCTCGGGCGGCGTGCGGCTGATCTCGGTCGAGGACGACGGCCTGGGCATCCCGCGCGAGGAACTCACGGTGGCCCTGCGCCGCCACGCGACCAGCAAGATCGCGAGCCTCAACGACCTCGAAACGGTCGGCACCATGGGATTCCGGGGCGAAGCGCTGGCCGCCATCAATGCGATCGCCGAACTCAGCATCCTTTCGCGCTTCGCCGGTTCCGACGGTGCCTTCGCACTCGACGGCCGCACCGGCGAATTGCGGCCCGTGGCCCGCTCCACCGGCACCACGATCGAGGTGCGCGAGCTGTTCTTCGCAACCCCCGCGCGCCGCAAGTTCCTGAAGACCGACGCCACCGAACTGGCCCATTGCATCGAGGCGGTGCGCCGCCACGCGCTGGCACGGCCGGAGGTGGGCTTTTCGGTCTGGCATGACGGCAAGCTGGTCGAGCAGTGGCGCGCCGCCACCACGCGCGAGCAGCGGCTGGCCGATGCACTGAGCGACGATTTCGTGGCGCAGAGCGTGGCCGTCGAGCGCGAAGGCGGCCCGGTGCGCGTGATCGGCCGCGCCGGCATTCCCGATGCGGCGCGCTCGCGCGGCGACCAGCAGTTCTTCTACGTCAACGGCCGCTTCGTGCGCGACAAGGTGCTCTCGCACGCGGTGCGCAGCGCGTACGAAGACGTGCTGCACGGACAGCGCCAGCCGATCTATGCGCTGTACCTCGAAATCGATCCGGCGCGCGTCGACGTGAACGTGCATCCGACCAAGATCGAAGTGCGCTTTCGCGACGGGCGCGAGGTGCACCAGGCGGTGCGCCACGCCATCGAGGACGCGCTGGCGGCTCCACGCGCGGGCGACGCCGTGGTGGCCGCGGGCGCACCGCAGCCGTTCTTCAAGCAGGCCCCGCTGCCATCGAACGCCAGTTGGGCGCAGCCCGCCATCAATTTCACGGCGCGGGAACGCGGCGCCGGCGACTTCGAGGCCATGTGGCCCAGGCGCAGCGAGCAGTTGGCGCATACGGCGGAGCCCACCGCCTCGCTCCTTTGGCCTTCCGCCAGTGCGGTTGCGACGACGTTCCCGCCATCCGCAGGGCTGCCCGCGGACGACCGCGCCGACACCGCCCCCCTCGCCACCAACGAGGAGGCCTGGCCGCTGGGCCGCGCGCTGGCCCAACTGCAGGGCATCTACATCCTGGCCGAGAACAGCCAGGGCCTGGTGATCGTCGACATGCACGCTGCGCACGAGCGCATCGTCTACGAGCGACTCAAGACGCAGCTCGAAGGCGCAGCCATCGCCAGCCAGCCGCTGCTGATCCCGGCCACCTTCGCCGCCACGCCGCAGGAAGTGGCCACGGCCGAAGCCTGCGCCGAAGTGCTGCCGACGCTGGGCCTGGAAATCACCCCCTTCTCGGCGCGCACCCTCGCGGTGCGTGCCGTGCCCGGAACACTGGCCGACGGCGATCCGGTGGAACTGGCGCGCAGCGTGCTGGCCGAGCTGGGCCAGCACGACGCGAGCACCGTGGTGCAACGCGCCCAGAACGAACTGCTGTCCACCATGGCCTGCCACGGGGCAGTGCGGGCCAACCGAAAGCTCACCATCGACGAGATGAACGCACTGTTACGCCAGATGGAAGCAACAGAACGTTCGGACCAATGCAACCACGGCCGGCCGACCTGGCGCCAGCTGTCGATCCGCGAGCTCGATTCGCTGTTCATGCGTGGCCGATAGGCAGATCCGCGTTTTTAGGCCTTTTTTCTAGGGTTTTCCGCCGTCATCGGAATTGTGGGCACGTACGTTGCATAGGTTCGTCAAGACGCCAGCGAGCGTTGTTTCGGGGGGTTACCAAAGTGCAGTGTCGGCGCACCTCGGTGAAAGCAGATGAACTTTTCAGCCGGCTCTGCTGTCCTTCAACCCCATGATGAAACGCTGGACCCTCCTCGCGTCTGTCCTCTCGCTGTGTGCCCTGCTGGCCGCCGGCTGCTCGACGCTCGACGAGCGGCAGCGCGAATGGATCTTTCAGCCCAGCGATAGCAGCTGGGGCAATACCGCCACCATGGCCAAGGGCATGGAAGACGTGTGGATCGATTTCCAGTCGTCCACCACCGGTGAGCCCGCCCGCCTGCACGGCCTGTGGCTGGGCGGCGCGCCCGAGACCACCGACACGCCCGTGCTGCTGTACCTGCACGGTGCCCGCTACAACGTGGCCGGCTCGGCGCCGCGCATCCAGCGCATGCACGAGCTGGGCTTCTCGGTTCTGGCGATCGACTACCGCGGCTTCGGCAAGAGCTCCAAGGGCCTGCCCTCGGAAGAGTCGGCCCGCGAGGACGCCCGCGCCGCCTGGACCTGGCTGGCTGCGCGCCATCCCAGGCAGCACCGCTACATCTTCGGCCACTCGCTGGGCGGCGCCATCGGCATCGACCTGGCGGCGCATGTGAACGACGAAAGCGGCACCATCGTGGAGAGCACTTTCACTTCCATCGCCGACGTGGTCAGCGGCTTCAAATGGGGCTGGCTTCCCTTCGGGGCCCTCATCACGCAGCGCTTCGAGGCCATCAACACCGTCAAGGACATCGGTGCGCCGCTGCTGGTGGTGCATGGCACGGCCGACAGCCTGATCAACCCCACGCTGGGCCGCAAGCTCTACGACGCGGCCACCGTGCCCAAGCTGTTCGTGCTGGTCGAAGGCGGCTCGCACCACAACACCAACTCGGTCGGCGAGGCGCAGTACCGCGCGGCGCTGGCACAGCTGTTCCGCATGAAGCCCGAGGGCATGGTGGCGCGCAACCAGCCGAAGCTGTCGCCGCCCTCGCTGGCTCCGCAGGACGTGCACGGCGAGGCGCGCGCGAGCAGCGTGCCCGCGGCGATCTAGCCCGGGGCTGCGTTCGAAAGGACAACCCCCTTCGAACGCAATCCCGTATCAGGCCAGGTTGAAAGGCAGTTGCCGCAAAGGCTTGCCCGTCAGCTGCGCGACGGCATTGGCGAACGCGGGCGCCAGCGGCGGCAGGCCGGGCTCGCCCATCCCCTTGGGCGCATCGGCGCTGGGCACGATGTGGATGTCGAACTCCGGCACCTGCGTGATGCGCGCCACGGTGAAGTCGCCGAAGTTGCCCTGCTGCACCACGCCGTCCTTCAGCGTGATCGCGCTGCCTTGCAGGCAGGTCGACAGCCCCATCACCGCCGCGCCCTGCACCTGCGCCTCCACGCTGCGCGGGTTGACGGCGAGGTTGCAGTGCACGCCGCTGGTCACGCGGTGCAGCACCGGCTGGCCGTCCTTGACCGAGGCTTCCACCACGTAGGCCACCACAGATTCGAAGGACTCGTGCACCGCCACGCCCCAGGCGCGGCCATCCGCCAGCTTCTTCTTGCCGTAGCCGCTCTTGTCCACGGCCAGCTGCAGCGCGGCGCGATGGCGCGGGTGCTTGTCGCCGAACAGCTGCATGCGGTAGGCCACCGGGTCCTGCCTGGTGCTGCGGGCGATCTCGTCGATCAGTGTTTCCATCACGAAGGCGGTGTGGGTGGAACCCACGCTGCGCCACCACAGCACCGGCACGTTGACCTGCGGATGGTGTACCGTGAGGCGCATCGGCACCGGGTACGGATCGCGCATGCCCTCGACGGCCGTGGCGTCGATGCCATCCTTCACCATCATCCCGGCGAACACCGTGCCCGCGGTGATGGACTGGCCCACGATGACGTGGTCCCAAGCCAGGATCTTGCCTCGCTCGTCGAAGCCGATGCGCGCGCGGTGCAGGTGCATGGGGCGGTAGTAGCCGCCCTTGATGTCGTCCTCGCGGCTCCACAGCAGGCGCACGGGCGCGTCGAGGCCTGCCGCGCGCGTGGCCTTGGCGATCTCGCAGGCCTCGACCACGAAGTCGCTCGAGCCCACGAAGCGCCGGCCGAAACCGCCGCCCGCCATCTGCACGTTCACCTTCACCTGCGAGGGATCGAGCTTCAGCGTGCGTGCCGCAGCCTGGCCGTCGAGGTCGGCGCTCTGGGTGCCGACCCACAGTTCGGCGCGTCCGTCCGACAGCTTCACGGTGCAGTTCAGTGGCTCCATCGGCGCGTGCGCGAGGTACGGAAACACGAACTCGGCCTCGAGCTTGCGCGGCGCGGTGGCCAGCGGTGCCATGTCGGCGTCGAACTTGCGATTGCCGGGACGGCCGGCGAGGTCACGGTATTGGACCAGCTGCTTGTCGCTGTCCACCTTTTCCACGGCGGCCGTGTCCCATTGCAGCTTCAGCGCGTCGCGGCCCAGCTTGGCCGGCCAGTAGCCGTCGGCCACCACGGCCACGCCTTCGGCGCCGCGGTCCAGCGGGATGCGCACCACGGCCTTCACGCCCTTGACGGCGCGCGCGGCGCTGTCGTCCACCGAGGCCAGGCGGGCGCCGAACACCGGCGGATGCGCCACCACGGCCGTGAGCTGGCCCGGCTGCCGCACGTCGATGCCGAAGTCCTGCTTTCCGCTGCTCTTGGCGCGCGCGTCCAGGCGCGTCGTTGCGCGGCCGATGATCCGGAAGTCCTTGGGGTTCTTCAACGTGACCTTCTCGGGCACCGGCAGCGCCATGGCCGCCTCGGCCAGTTCGCCGTAGCCCAGTTTGCGGCCGCCCGGGCCCAGCACCGTGCCGGCCTGCGTGCGCAGCGTGGCCGGGTCGACCTTCCAGCGCGCCGCCGCAGCCGACAGCAGCATGGCCCGGGCGCGGGCGCCGAGTTCGCGGTACTGCGTGAAGCTGTTCTTGATCGAATTGGAGCCGCCGGTCAGGTGCATGCCGAACAGCGGGTCTGCGTATGCCGCATCGTTCGTGCCGTTGCGGCTGCGCACCAGCGCCCAGTCGGCGTCCAGTTCCTCGGCCAGGATCATCGGCAGGCCGGTCTGCACGCCCTGGCCGAATTCGAGCCGGTTGATGGTCACCGTGACTTCGCCGCTGGGCGCGATCTGCACGAAGGCCGAGGGTTGCTGCGTCGGCTTGAGGCCGCCGGCCGCTGGCTTTGCACCATCGGCCTGCGCCATGGCCAGGTGGGGAAAGGCGCCGAGCGCGAGGCCGCCGGCACCGGCCATCTTGAGGAAGCTGCGGCGAGGCAGCGTGGCGGGCTCTTCGGCCGAAGCCTGGGCCATCAGGCGCTGCAGGGCGCGCGGCAGGTCGTGGTAGTCGATGGAGGGCAGCATGAGGACTCCTTCAGGCGAGGGTTCGGGCCGCATCGGCCACGGCGGCGCGGATGCGCGCATAGGTGCCGCAGCGGCAGATGTTGCCGGCCATGGCCGAGTCGATCTCGTCGGCGCTGGGCTGCTTGCCCGCGGGGAGCGACTTCAGGAACGCGGTCGCGCTCATGATCTGGCCGCTCTGGCAGTAGCCGCACTGCGCGACGTCGTGCCGCACCCAGGCGGCGTGCACCGCGGCGCCGACCTTGTCGCTGCCGTCGGTGGCGGCCTCGATGGTGGTGATCTTCTTGCCTTCGGCCGCGGCGATGGGCGTGATGCACGAGCGGATGGCCTGGCCGTCCATGTGCACGGTGCAGGCACCGCACAGCGCGGCACCGCAGCCGAACTTGGTGCCGGTCATGCCCAGCGAGTCGCGCAGGGCCCAGAGGATGGGGGTGCCGGGATCGGCATCGACCGTGTGTTCACGGCCATTGACGTGGAGCGCACTCATGTTCTTTTTCTCCGTGGGTGGTTGAGGGTCGGATTCACTTGGCGCCGTCGAGCAGCCACTGGGCCAGCGACTGCAGGTCGGCATCGGGCACCTGGGCCTGCGGCGGCATCGGCATCGCGCCCCATTTGCCCGAGCTGCCTGCCTTGATGCTTGCGGCCAACTGTGCGGCCGTGCCCTTGCCGTCGCCGTATTTGGCGCCGATGTCTTTCCAGGACGGGCCCACCACCTTGGTCGCGGGCTGGTGGCATGCGACGCATGAATACTTTTGCGCCAGCGCCTGGCTCGCTGCGGCGTGCAGTGGCCACACGGCGCCCGCACCAAGGCCCAGGACCATTGCGAAGGAGGCGACAAGGGAGCCCGGCGCCCTCGCGGCGCGGTCCGTGCCGCATGGCTGAATCCGCTGGAGTTCGGTCGTTTCTGTTTTCGTCATGGCATCGTGAGAAAAAGGAATTGTCTGATTCGACGGATGGCCCTCTGCGCATGCCGCGGCATGCGGGCCGGCACGTCGCCGGCCAGTGTCGGGCGAAGACCCGTCGGCCGCTAGCCTGATTCGCGCGTGTTCTTGCCTGAAACTCCAAGACTGCGCCGTCAACGCGTGGGCCCGGGAAGCGCGGCCGCGGGCCATCCGCCCCGGTCCGCAAACCGGCACGCGCCATTTGCTACCCTCGGCGCATCATGTCTCCCAGCTTCGCACCGGCCGCCGAGGCCCCCTCTCCGGCTTCTCCGGCATCGCCCGCCGCTGCGCGCTCCGATCCGCCGCGCTACGTGGCGCTGGCCGGCCCCACCGCTTCGGGCAAGACGGCCGCCGCGCTGGCGCTCGCGCGCATCCAGCCGGTGGAAATCGTCTCGGTGGATTCGGCACTCGTCTACCGCGGCATGAACATCGGCACCGCCAAGCCCACGCCCGCCGAACAGGCCGCCGTGCCGCATCACCTGATCGACATCCTCGATCCGCGCGAGAGCTACAGCGCCGCCGCGTTCGTGGCCGACGCCACTCGGCTCATCGGCGAGATCCGCGCGCGCGGCGCGCTGCCGCTGCTGGTGGGCGGCACGATGCTTTATTTCAAGGCGCTGTTCGACGGCATCGACGCCATGCCCACGGCCAATGCCGCAGTGCGCGCGCGCATCGATGCGGAAGCCGCCACGCTCGGCTGGCCGGCCATGCACGCGCGGCTCGCGCAGGTCGACCCGGTCACGGCCGCGCGGCTCGCGCCGCAGGACAGCCAGCGCATCCAGCGCGCGCTCGAAGTGTGGGAGAGCAGCGGCCAGCCGCTGTCGAGCTTTCATGCGAGCGACAACAAGACCGCCAAGGCTGTCGAAGGCGGCGTGCTGTTCTCGCTCGAACCGGTCGACCGCGCCTGGCTGCACACGCGCATCGCCGAGCGCTTCGACGCGATGCTTGCGGCCGGCTTCCTCGACGAAGTGCGCTCGTTGCGCGCGCGCGGCGACCTGTCGACCGAGCTGCCCTCGATGCGCTGCGTTGGCTACCGGCAGGCGTGGGAAACGCTCGATGCCTGCGGCAACGCGGCGCCCTCCGCCAAGGCCATGGCCGAGCTGCGCGAACGCGGCATTGCCGTCACGCGCCAGCTTGCCAAGCGGCAGATCACCTGGCTGCGCAGCATGCCGCAGCGCACCGTGATCGCCTGCGACGCGCCCGACGCGGTGCAGGCCGCCGTTCAACTGATCGCCAAGACCACAAGCCCCGGATGACGCTGCGCATTTCCAACCTCGGCAAGCACTACGGCGATGCGCCTGTCTTCGAGAACGTGACGCTGGAGGTCCGGCCCGGCGAGTTCGTCGCCGTCGTAGGCGAATCGGGCGTCGGCAAGTCGACGCTGCTCAACTGCATGGCCGGCCTCGACAGCTGGGACCAGGGCACGGTCACGCACGAAGGCACCGACATCGGCGCGCTCGACGGCGAGGCCTGCGCGCTCTGGCGGCGGCGGCACGTCGGCTTCGTGTTCCAGGCCTTCCACGTGCTGCCGCACCTCGACGTGGCGCAGAACGTGTCGCTGCCGCTGATGCTGCTCGGCGCACAGCAGAAGGACGACGCCCGCGTCGCGCACATGCTCGAATCGGTGGGCCTGCCCGGCATGGGCGCTCGGCTGCCGCAGACGCTGTCGGGCGGCCAGTTGCAGCGCGTGGCGATTGCGCGCGCGCTGGTGCACCGCCCCGCCCTGCTGCTGGCCGACGAGCCCACGGGCAACCTCGATCCGTCCACCGCTGCAAAGGTGATGGAACTGCTGATCAGCCAGACCCGCGAGCACGGTGCATCGCTGGTGCTGGTGACGCACTCTGAGAGCGCGGCGGCCCGGGCCGACCGCCTGCTGCACCTGACGGCCGGCGGAATACGCGCCTGAACTACTGCGGCGCGATCAGCGCGGCGTAGCGCGACAGGTCGACGTTGCCGCCGCTGATTACGATGCCGACGCGCTGTCCGGCGACGGCCTTGCCGGCCGCAATGGCGCCTGCAAAGGCAAGGCAGCCGGTCGGCTCCACCACCATCTTCATGCGCTCGGCGAAGAAGCGCATCGCGTCGACGAGCTGCTCGTCGGTGACGGTGAAGATGTCGTCCACGTCACGGCGGATGATGCCGAAGGTGTACTCGCCCAGGTGCTGCGTCTGTGCACCGTCGGCAATGGTCTTCGGCGTTTCGATGTGCACGATCTTCCCCGCACGGAACGACTGCTGGCCGTCGTTGCCCGCCTCGGGCTCGACGCCATAGACCCTGCAGTTCGGCGCCAGCGCGCGCGCCGACAGCGCCGAACCCGACAGCAACCCGCCGCCGCCCAGGCACACGAACAGGTGGTCGAGCGGGCCGGTTTCCTCGATCAGTTCCTTCACCGCCGTGCCCTGCCCCGCGAGCACGTCGGGATGGTCGTAGGGCGGGATCATCGTCATGCCGCGCTCCTGCGCGAGCCGCTTCGTCAGCGCCTCGCGGTCTTCGGTGAAGCGGTCGTACATCACCACTTCCGCGCCGTAGCCCTTGGTGGCGGCGACCTTGGCGGCTGGCGCGTCCTTGGGCATGACGATCACCGCCGGCATCGCCAGCAGGCGCGCCGACAGCGCGATGGCCTGCGCATGGTTGCCCGACGAGAACGCGATCACGCCGCCCTTGCGCTGCGCGGCATCGAACTTCGACAGCGCGTTGAACGCGCCGCGGAACTTGAATGCGCCCATGCGCTGGAAGTTCTCGCACTTGAAGAAGAACTCGGCGCCCCAGCGTTCGTTGGCGGTGGCCGAGCGCAGCACCGGCGTGCGGTGGGCATGGCCTTCGAGCCGCGCGGCCGCGGCAATGACGTCGTCATAGGTAGGTAATTGCATGGGCCGAGCTTAGCGGGGGCTCGCGTTTTTTTGCAGCCCCGATGGGTAAAAACCCGGGATGCATGCTCGCGCAATTTCTGTACTCTGTATACAGAGTTCGAAGAAAGCCGACATGCCCGCCCAGCTCCTCAGCATCGAAGTCGCTCCCGACCTCGTCGACCAGGTCTACCGCGCCCTGCTCGGCGCCATCAGCAGCGGCACGCTCGCGCCGGGCGAACGCATCACGCAGGAAGACATCGCTCAGCGCCTCTCGGTGTCTCGCCAGCCCGTGCTCCAGGCGCTGCGGCTGCTCAAGAAAGACGGCTTCGTGCTCGACGCGCCCGGCCGCGGCGTGCTGGTGGCGCCGCTGGAAGCTGAGGCGATGCGCCAGGTCTACCAGGTGCGTGGCGCGCTCGACGTGCTGGCCGCACGGCTCGCGGCGCGCCAGCGTTTTCGCATCGACCTGAAGCTCATCGAACGCGGCCGGCGTGCCGCGCGCGGGCGCAATGTCGAAGCCATGATCGATGCGGACGTGGCCTTTCACCAGGCCATCTACGAGGCCTCGGGCAACCCGCTGATCGGCCAGAGCGCCGACCCGCATTGGCGTCACCTGCGCCGCGCGATGGGCGCGGTGCTGCAGGCGGAGCCGCAGCGCGAATCGCTGTGGGACGAGCACGAGGCGATCGCCGCGGCCATTGCCGCCGGCAACGCGGACCGCGCCGCACGCCTGAGCGAAGAACACGTCTCTCGGGCCAGCCAGGCATTGAGCGAACGGCTCGCGCAGCAACTGGCGCGCACCGCATCCACCACCACGCAGAAAAAAGGAGACAAGGCATGAAGCTGCCCCCCGAGCAACGCGCGCAGTTCGAGCGCGACGGCTATCTGTTCTTTCCCGGCCATTTCTCGGCTGAAGAAACCAGGGTGCTGACCGACGCGGTGCCCGATCTCTACAGCAGGCGCGAGGCCTTCAACGTGCGCGAGAAAGGCTCCGACGCCGTGCGCACGAACTTTGCCGCGCACCTCGTCAGCGAGCCCTTCGCCCGCCTGGCGCGCCATCCGCGCATGGTCGGCCCGGTGACCGACCTCTTCGACGAAGAGGTCTACATGCACCAGTTCAAGATCAACGGCAAGATGGCCTTCGAGGGCGACGTGTGGCAGTGGCACCAGGACTACGGCACCTGGCTCAACGATGACCTGATGCCCACCGAACGCGCGATGAACGTCGCGATCTTTCTCGACGAGGTGACCGAGCACAACGGCCCGCTGATGTTCATTCCGGGCAGCCACCGCAAGGGCGTGGTCGATGCGAAGCATGACCTCACGACCACCAGCTACCCGCTGTGGACCGTGGACAACGACCTGATCCGCCAGCTGGTCGATCGCGCGGGCGGCAAGCACGGCGGCATCGTCTCGCCCAAGGGCCCGGCCGGCTCGATGATCCTCTTTCACAGCTGCCTCGTACATGCATCGGGCAGCAACCTCTCGCCCTTCAACCGCGTGGCGGTGTACCTGAGCCTGTGCGCCGTCAGCAATCACATCCGGCGCCACAAGCGGCCCGAGTACATCGCGCACCGAAACTTCACGCCCATCGAGATGCTGCCCGACGACTGCCTGCTGAAGCCCTACCCCGTCGAGGTGCCGTGGAAGAACGGCCTGCCAGAGAGCGCATTGCGCACCTCGCTCGACGTGCTCGACACCGTGGAGGCCTGAACGACATGAGTCTGCACGCCCGCCTGCAGCAGCGCGCCGCAGAAGGCCGCCCCGTCCGCATCGGCCTGATTGGCGCCGGCAAGTTCGGCGCGATGTACCTCGCGCAGATTCCGCGCACGCCCGGCGTGCAACTGGTCGCCATTGCCGACCTCTCGCCCGACGCGGCCCGTGTCAACCTCGAACGCGTGGGCTGGAAGGCGGGGCGCGCCGCCGCGGCTTCGGCGCAGGAAGCGCTGAAGCAAGGCACCACCTGGATCACCGACGACTGGCAGGCCGTGACGCGCGAGCCATCGATCGACATCGTGGTCGAGTGCACGGGCAACCCGATCGCCGCGGTCGACCACTGCCTGGACGCATTCGCGCACGGCAAGCACGTGGTGAACGTGACGGTCGAGGCCGATGCCTTCTGCGGCCCGCTGCTCGCCCGCCGGGCACAGCAGGCCGGCGTGGTGTATTCGCTCGCCTTCGGCGACCAGCCCGCGCTGATCTGCGACCTGGTCGACTGGGCGCGCACCTGCGGCTTTCCGGTGGTGGCGGCCGGGCGCGGCCACAAGTGGCTGCCGCACTTCACCGAATCGACTCCCGAGACGGTGTGGGGCAACTACGGCCTCACGCCCGAGCAGGCCAGGCGCGGCGGTCTCAACCCGAAGATGTTCAACAGCTTTCTCGACGGCTCCAAGCCTTCCATCGAAAGCTCGGCGGTCGCCAACGCCACCGGCCTCACCGTGCCGTCGGACGGCCTGCTCTACCCGCCCGCGAGCGTGGAGGACATTCCCTTCGTCACGCGGCCGAAGAGCGAGGGCGGCGTGCTGGAGCGCAAGGGCATGGTCGAGGTGGTGTCCTCGCTGGAGGCCGACGGGCGGAAGATCCCGTACGACATCCGCATGGGCGTGTGGGTCACGGTCGAGGCCGAGACCGACTACATCCGGAACTGCTTCGAGGAATACAACGCCCACACCGACCCCAGCGGGCGCTACTTCACGCTCTACAAGCGCTGGCATCTGATCGGCCTCGAAGTCGGCATGTCGGTGGCCAGCGTAGCGCTGCGCGGCGAGCCCACCGGTGTCGCCACCTGCTGGAACGCCGACGTGGTCGCCACCGCCAAGCGCGACCTGCCGGCAGGCGAAATGCTCGACGGCGAAGGCGGCTACACGGTGTGGGGCAAGCTGCTGCCGGCCGAGCGCTCTCTGCGCCTGGGCGGCCTGCCGCTCGGGCTGGCGCACAACGTCAAGCTGGTGCGCCCGGTGAAGAAGGGCCAGAGCCTGAGCTGGGCCGACGTGGCGATCGACAGGACGACCGCAGCCTACAAGCTGCGCAGCGAGATGGAGGCGATGTTCGCGCCTTCGGGGCGGGCATTGCACCCGACGGCAATCGCGTAAAAAATCTTCTGCTCGGCACGCCCTGCGTGTCGAAATGACCGCCGGCGGGCCGTCATTGTGGTGAGCGATCCTGCTCGACAGCCTTTTCCATGACGGAGAGACACCATGCAGTACATGTTGATGTTCTATCAGCCCGCGGCCGAATTCGAACAACGCGAAGATGCGTCCTCGCAGGCCTACCGGGCCAGCTGGGTCGCGTACGCCGACGCCGTGCGCCAGGCCGGCATTTCGCTCGGCGGCCACGGCCTTTTCCCGCCCATGACCGGCACCACGCTGCGCGTGCGCGGCGACAAGCGCCAGGTGCAGGACGGCCCCTTCGCCGACACCAAGGAGCAGCTCGGCGGCTACTTCGTGGTCGACGTGCCCAACCTCGACGTGGCACTCGAGTGGGCGGCGCGTGCCCCCTGCGCCACCAGCGGTGGAGTGGAGGTCCGGCCCGTCTTCACGGCCACGGCTGTAGCAACGGCATGAGCCGCCGGGCCGCTCCCAAGGCGAATACCGCAGCGCGGAGCGCGGAGGTTCTCGGGTGAGCAATCCGGCAGCTCGCCAGGCCGCCGAGCGTGCGGCGCGCGATTCGTATGGCCGGCTGCTGGCCATCCTGTCGGCGCGCACGCACGACATCGCCGCATCGGAAGACGCATTGGCCGACGCCTTCGCGCGAGCACTCGAGCGCTGGCCGGCCGATGGCATTCCCGCACAGCCCGACGCATGGCTGCTGAGCGTGGCGCGGCACCGCAAGCTCGACGCCTGGCGCCACACCCGCGTACAGGACGCGGCCACGCAAAGCCTGATGTTGCTGGCCGGCGAGGTCGACGAAGGCACCACCGACGGCACGGCCGTGCCCGACGAGCGGCTGCGCCTGCTTTTCGTGTGTGCGCATCCGGCCATCGACGCGGCCGCGCGCGCACCGCTCATGCTGCAGACCGTGCTCGGGCTCGACGCCGCGCGCATGGCCGGCGCCTTCCTCACCGCGCCGGCCACGCTGGGCCAGCGGCTGGTGCGCGCCAAGGCCCGCATCCGCGCGGCCGGCATTCCCTTCGAATATCCGCGAGCGCGCGACCTGCCGCAGCGGCTGCAGGACGTGCTCGACGGCATCTACGCCGCCTACGGCACCGGCTGGGACGACGTGGACGGCGCCGACGCCCTGCCCCGCGGCCTCACGGCCGAGGCCATCGACCTCTGCCGCATCCTCTGTGGCCTGATGCCGAACGAACCCGAGCCGCTCGGCCTGCTCGCGCTGATGCTGTTCTGCGAGGCCCGCACGGCCGCGCGCCGCAGCGATGCCGGCGCTTATGTGCCGCTCGATCAGCAGGACATCACGCGCTGGGACCATGAACTGCTCACGCAAGCTGAACACCATCTGCGGCGAGCCTGCGCCATGCAGTCGCTCGGCGCCTACCAGCTGGAGGCGGCGATCCAGTCGGCACACTGCGAGCGCCGCGCCGGCGCACCGGTGCCGCCCGAAACACTGGTGGCCCTGTACGAGGGCCTGCTGGCGCTGCGGCCGAGCGTCGGGGCACAGGTCAGCCGCGCCTGCGCGCTCGCCAATGCGCGCGGATCTGAAACCGGCCTGCGGGCGCTCGATGCCATTGCGGCCAATGAGGTGACGAACTACCAGCCCTTCTGGGCGGCGCGCGCCCATCTGCTCGCGGCCGGCGGTGCACGGGCGGCGGCACGGCAGGCCTACGACCGGGCCATCGGGCTCAGCGCCAGCGCGGTGGTGCGTGCGTATCTGCATGCGATGTCGGACCGGCTCTGAGCGGCCGACTCTTCATCAACGCCGCCGTCACTCCCGCGGCGCGGCCACCGGCTCAGTCTCGCGCACCAGCAGCTTCGATCCGCGCACATCGCGACAATCGGCCCATGCGCGCATTGCTCACCACCTTCTCCTGGCAGGAACTCCGCCATCACCCCTGGCGCAATGCGGCGGCCGTGCTGGCGGTGATGCTGGGTGTGGCGCTGGCCTTCTCGGTGCAGCTGATCAATGCGTCGGCGCTCGACGAGTTCGCGAGCGCGGTGCGCTCGGTCAACGGCCAGCCCGACCTGGAAGTGCGCGCCGTGCAGGGTGGCTTCGACGAGGCCGTGTTCGCGCGGCTGGCCCGTCATCCGCAGGTGACGCTGGCGAGCCCCGTGGTCGAGCTCCAGGGCCTGGCGCTGGCGGGCGAGCGCCAGGTTCCGATGCGCGTGATCGGCGTCGATGCGCTGGTGCTGCCTGCCATCGCCCCGGCGCTGATGCCACAGGCCGCAGCCGGTGCCGATCGCTTTGCGCTGTTCGCACCGGGCCATGTGTTTCTCAACACCGCGGCGCGCACCGCGCTGGGCCTGCCCGCGCAAGCGCCCGGCGGTGGCGTCGTGGAGACGATGCAGCTGCGCAGCGGCGATGCCTGGCAGCGGCTCGACGTGTCCGGCCACGTCGCCGCCAGCGGCTCGGCGCTCGCGGTGATGGACATCGCGGCCGCGCAGGAGCTGTTCGGCCAGGTCGGCCGGCTCAGCCGCATCGACCTTCGGCTGGCACCCGGTACCGACAGGGCCGCCTTCATGGCCTCGCTGCAGCAGTCGCCGGGCTGGCCCGCAGGCGTGCAGTTCGCCGAGCCCGGCGATGCGGCCGAGCGCGTGAGCAACCTGTCGCGCGCCTACCGCGTCAACCTGACGGTACTGGCGCTGGTGGCGCTCTTCACGGGCGCGTTCCTGGTGTTCTCGGTGCTGGCGCTCAGCGTGGCCAAGCGCGCGCAGCAGTTCGCGCTGCTCGGCGTGCTGGGCCTGACGCCGCGCGAACGGCTGCGGCTGGTGCTGACCGAATCGCTGGTGCTGGGTCTGATCGGCAGCACGGCCGGGCTCGTGCTCGGCACCGCGCTCGCGGCCTTTGCGCTGCGGGTGCTCGGCGGCGACCTGGGCGGCGGGTATTTCGAAGGCGTCGCGCCCAAGCTGCACTGGAGCAGCGGCGCGGCGGCGCTCTACGGCGGACTCGGCGTGGTGGCCGCATTGGTTGGCGGCTGGTGGCCCGCGCGCGCGGCGCAGGCGCTGCCCGAAGCGCAAACACTCAAGGGGCTGGGCGCGGCGCCTACCCAGGGCAACAGCCACTGGCTGGCGCTGGGGCTGATCGCGCTCGGCGCGGTGCTGGCCAACGTGCCGGCCATCGGCGGCATTCCAGTGGCCGCGTATTTGTCGGTGGCCTGCCTGCTGGTGGGCGGCATCACCGCCCTGCCCTGGCTCATCGCGCTGCTGTACGACCGCATCGCGCCCGCGTTCGCGCAACGCGTGCTGCCGATGCTGGCCATCGAGCGCGCGCGCCGCATGCGGGGCACGGCGGCCGTGGCAGTGAGCGGCGTGGTCGCGAGCCTGAGCCTCGCGGTCGCGCTCACGGTGATGGTCGCCAGCTTTCGCGATTCGGTCACGCACTGGCTCGACGTGGTCCTGCCGGCCGACCTGTACCTGCGCGCCACTGCGGGTGGGCGCGGCGGCAACGCCGGCAACAGCAGCAGCACCGACACCGCGACCTTCCCGCCCGCCTTCGTGCAGGCGCTGGCGCAGTTGCCCGGCGTGGCGCGCACGGGCACGCTGCGCACGAAGACACTGCAGCTCGACGCGACCCGGCCCGCGGTCACGCTGATCGCGCGCAGCCTCGAAGGCGGCGCCACGCAGTCGCTGCCGCTGGTGGGCGTCGCGCTGCCGGTGCCCGAGGGGCAGGTCGGCATCTACGTGAGCGAGCCGATGGTCGAGCTGTACGGCGCGAAGCCGGGCACCGCGTTCGCGCCGCTGTCGGCCGCAATGGGCGTGGCAGCCGGCACGAAGAAGCCGCAGGTGTTCTTCGTGGCGGGCGTGTGGCGCGACTATGCGCGGCAGTTCGGCACGGTCACGATGGACGCGCGCGATTTCGAACGCATCACCGGCGAACGCAACGTGAGCGACGTGGCGCTGTGGCTCGCGCCCGGTGCGTCGGAAGGCGCGGTGCAGGCACAGATGCGCGCACTGGCGGCGCGCCAGGAAGGCGGCTCTGCGGAGTCCGTCGAGATCGCCTCGGTCGGCCAGATCCGCACGACCTCGCTGCGCATCTTCGACCGCAGCTTTGCCGTGACCTACTGGCTGCAGGCGGTGGCCATCGCCATCGGCCTGTTCGGCATCGCCGCGAGCTTCAGCGCGCAGGTGCTGGCACGGCGCAAGGAGTTCGGCCTGCTCGCACACCTGGGCTTCACACGGCGGCAGGTGCTGGCGGTAGTGGCGGGCGAAGGCGCCGCGTGGACGGCCATCGGCGCGGTCGCGGGGCTGCTGCTCGGGCTGGCCGTGTCGGTGGTGTTGGTGAAGGTGGTGAACCCGCAGAGCTTCCACTGGAGCATGGACCTGCTGGTGCCGTGGCTGCGGCTGCTGGCGCTGTGCGGCGCGGTGGTGGTGGCGGGCACCGTCACCGCCTGGCTGGCAGGGCGGGCGGCGGCCGGCAGGGATGTGGTGTTGGCGGTGAAGGAAGACTGGTAGGCAGGTGCTTCGCCTGCCGCCCCGGCCTCAGCGGCCTGGCGTCAGCTGGATGCGCTCCACGGTTTCCTTCTCGACCGCGGCGCGGGTATAGACCAGCGGCACGTACTTGCCCTCCAACCACAGTGGCGCCAGGTCGCGGTAGTTGGGGCTGTCGGGGTTGCCCGACTGGCCCGGCGTGTTGATGACACGCGACGCGTCCCAGTTGCCCACGTCGAGCACCATGCGGAACGAGGCGCCCGCTGTCAACTTGTAGTCGCTCGGCCGATAGGTGGCGGCCATCGGCGTGAAGGCCGAGCCGGACATGGGCCAGTCGCCCACGTCGAGCTTCTTGCGCGTGGCCGCATCGACCACGCCACCCAGCGGATGGCGGAACTCGGCGCGATGCAGCGTGCCCCACTTCCATGCGGCGGCATCGGGGCCGAGCCTGGCGCTGAGTTCCTGCATGGCGAGCGGCAGGGTCTCGAGCAACAGCGCGTCGCGTTGCTCGTTCGTGACCCAGCCGGACGGGATCTCGAGCAGCAGCACCATGCGCGTGTTGTCGCCGGGCCCGGCCAGCGCGGCGCCCGCATCGCCCGCGCCGGCTTTGAGCACGGCCGCGCGCAAGGGCTTGCTGCTCCAGACTTCGTACAGCGCGGCGGCGGCGCTGTCGCGGTCCATGGCGCCGTCCCAGCCCTGGAGCATGCGCAGCGCCGAAGCGGTCTGCGGATCGTCGCTGCGCAAGCCGGCCAGCAGCTTGAGCAGCCGCTGCGCGGGCGTGGCGACGATGTCGTTCTGCATGCGCTGCGAGTCCTCGACGGTAAAGCGCGAACCCGCCGCCACCTTGGCCGCGAACAGCGCCTTGAGGCGGCGTGCGCGGGCCGCGTCGCTCCACTCGTAGCCGACGCCCTTCTTCGCGGCGGGGTGGTCGGGCGGAATGTTGTTCTCGTTGGCCGTCACGACATAGCCGCGCGCGGGGTTGAACTCCGAAGGCAACTCGTCGCCGTTGCGAAAGCCCGACCACTCGTAGCGCCCGTCGCCGGGCACCGGCATCAGGCCGTCCCAGTTGGGCCGGATGGGCGTGAGGCCGCCGGGAATCCAGCCGACGTTGCCGCTGGTGTCGGCGTAGACCTGGTTTTCGCCTGGCGCGCCCCAGCGGTTCATGGCCGCGCGAAACTGGTCCCAGTTGCGCGCGCGCATGTAGTCCATCGAACCGAAATACGGCGCCATGCCAGGCTCCAGCCACGCGGCGCGCAACGCATACGCGCGCTGCTTGCCGGGCTCGGCCAGCAGCACGGGGCCGTGGCGGGTGAAGGTGTTGACCACCTCGCGCGGCGCGCTCTCGCCCTTCACCTCGATGCGCTCCGTGACGCGCGTCATCGGCTCCCAGCGGCCCTGGTAGCGGTACTCGCCGGGGTCGCTCGGGTTGAGCTGGTACACGTACAGGTCTTCCTGGTCCATGTAGAAGCGCGTGAGGCCGAAGGCGATGGTGCCGTTGTGGCCGATCGACAGGCCCGGCAGGAAAGGCTCGCCTGCGCCGATGGCGTCCATGCCAGGCGCGCTCAGGTGCGTCATGTAGCGCAGGCTCGGCGCGCCGTGCAAGCGGTGCGGGTCGTTGGCCAGGATGGGCCGGCCGGTGGCGGTGAGCTTCGGCGAGATCACCCAGTTGTTGCTGCCGTAGGCGCCAGTCGGGTCGCCCTGCGACGCTTGCTGCTGCTCTTCTCCCAGCTGCGCCGTGGCTTCCGCGCTGCCGGGCAGCAGGGCCACGGGCACGACAGTCGCGCCCGCGTTCACGCCCAACCGCGTATTGGCCTTGGTGAACTGCGGCGGCTCGGTGGCGCGCAGGTAGGCCGCGCGCAATTCGGTGGCCGGAATGCCGCACGGGTCGAGCCCCGGCGGCACGCGCGGCGTGACGGGCGGATCGAGCTCGCGGCGCAGCCAGTCGGCCTTGACGCCGGCAGCGCCCCCGCAGAACGCGCGGGCGCGTTCGATCTCGGAAGTGAAGTTGAGCGTGAGGCCGTGGTGGCGGATGCGCACCACGTCCTCGGGCGACCATGTCGCGGGCTGGTAGCCGAGCAGCGCGAATTCTGCGGGCAGCAGTGCGGGCTGTGCGCGCACCTGCGCCACGTAGGCGTTGACACCCGCGGTGAAGGCTTCAGCCACGCGCTTGGCGTCGGAGCCGTAGGCGAGCCATTCGCGGTACATGTCGCCGCGGTAGAGCACGGCGCGCGCGGCGCGATCGCTCTCGACCCAGGCCGGGCCGAAGTCCCTGGCCATTTCGCCGAGGCCGCGTTTGCGCCACAGGTCCATCTGCCAGAGCCTGTCGCGCGCGGCGATGTAGCCCTGCGCCACGAAGGCGTCGTAGAGCGTGCCCGCATAGAGATGCGGCACGCCCCAGCGGTCGATCAGCACCTCGGCGGGCTTCTCGAGCCCCGGCACTGCGAACGACGAGGAGGGCCGCGTCGGCATGCCGTTGCCGGAGGGGCTGCTGGCGCAGCCGGACAACGCGAGGGCCGCGAGCGCAACGGCGCCCAGGTTCGTTTTTTTCATGTGTCTCCGTCTCCTCTGCCTTGTGAGCGGCAGCGCACAGTATCCCGATTTACGGCCGCGCCGGGTTACAAACCATGACTTGTAGACTGAGGCCGATATGCAGCAAATACTTTCTTCTTCGTCCTGCAACGCCTGGCTCGACAGCGCCATCCGCCGCATCGAGGCCGACTACCAGCGCAGCGCCGACACGCACCTGATCCCGCTGCCCCTGCCCTCGCTCGCGGCGCACGGCATCGACCTCTACCTGAAGGACGAATCGACGCACCCGACCGGCAGCCTCAAGCACCGGCTCGCGCGTTCGCTCTTTCTCTACGCGCTGTGCAACGGCTGGGTGCGCGAGGGCACCACCATCGTCGAGGCCTCGAGCGGCTCCACGGCCGTGAGCGAGGCCTACTTCGCGCGGCTGCTGGGCCTGCCCTTCATCGCCGTGATGCCGCGTACCACCTCGCCCGAGAAGGTCGCGCAGATCGCCTTCTACGGCGCGAGCTGCCACTTCGTGGACCATGCCGCCCAGGTGTACGAAGAGGCGCGCGCGCTGGCCGAGCGCAGCGGCGGCTACTACATGGACCAGTTCACGTATGCCGAGCGCGCGACCGACTGGCGCGGCAACAACAACATCGCAGAGAGCATGTTCCAGCAGATGGCGCGCGAGCGGCATCCGGTGCCGAAGTGGATCGTGGTGGGCGCGGGTACGGGCGGCACCAGCGCGACCATCGGGCGCTACCTGCGCTATCGCTGCCACGACACGCAGGTGTGCGTGCCCGACCCCGAGGGCTCCGTGTTCTCGGCCTACCACCGCACGGGCGATGCCTCGCTGACGGACGCGGGCTCACGCATCGAAGGCATCGGCCGGCCGCGCGTGGAGCCCAGCTTCATCCGCACGCTGGTCGACCGGATGATCGAAGTGCCGAACCTCGACTCGGTGGCGGCGATGCATGCACTGTCGGCACTGCTGGGCCGCAAGGTCGGGCCGTCGACGGGCACCAACTTCATCGGCATGCTGGCCGTGGCGCACGAAATGCGCGCGGCGGGACAGCAGGGCTCCATTCTTTCGCTGCTGTGCGATGCGGGCGAGCGCTATCTGCCGAGCTACCACGATGCGGCCTGGGTGCGGAATGCCTTCGGCGACATCGCGCCGGCGCAGCGGCGCATCGATGCGCTGGTGGCGGCATGAGGCCTCCTCCTTCGCCGCTGTTCGGCCTCTCGCGGCGCGGCCTGCTGCTGGCGGCGCTCGCGGCCGGGCCGCTGACGGCGTGGGCACTGCCCGAGCGCCGGATGGAGTTCCCGCGCGACTTCGGCAGCCACCCCGACCTGCACACCGAATGGTGGTACGTCACCGGCCACGCGAAGACTCCGGGCGGACGAGAGTTCGGCTTCCAGGTGACCTTCTTCCGCTCGCGCGTCGACGCCACGCAGGGCATGCGCTCGGCCTTCGCCGCGAAGCATCTCGTGTTCGCGCACGCGGCCGTCACCGACCTCGAAGGCCGCGTGCTGCTGCACGACCAGCGCATCGCACGCGCGGGCTTTGGCGTGGCCGAAGCCCGCACCAACGACACCGACGTGCGCATCCGCGACTGGTCGCTGGTGCGGGAGAACGGGCTCTACGTTGCGCGCGTTCCGGCCGGCGAATTCACGCTCGAGCTGCGCTTCACGCCGACGCAGCCGGTGCTTCTGCAAGGCAACGCCGGCCTCTCGCGCAAGGGCCCCGAGGCATCGCAGGCGAGCTACTACTACAGCGAGCCGCAGCTCAAGGCCCAGGGCAGGCTCACGCTCAAGGGACAAGCCTTCGATATCGCCGGCGCCGCGTGGCTCGACCACGAATGGAGCGAAGCGCTGATGCACCCCGAGGCCGTGGGCTGGGACTGGATCGGCATGAACCTCGACGACGGCAGCGCCCTCACCGCCTTCCGCCTGCGGCGCAGCGACGGCAGCGCGCTGTGGACCGGTGGCTCGTTCCGCCAGCGCGATGGCGCGGCACGAACCTTCAGGAATGACGAAGTGCGCTTCGAAGCCCTCAAGACCTGGAACAGTCCGCGCACGCAGGCGAAGTACCCGACGCAATGGCGCGTGCAAACGCCCGCCGGCAACTTCGAAGTGCGCGCCTTGCTCGACGACCAGGAACTCGACAGCCGCGGTTCGACCGGCGGCGTGTACTGGGAAGGCGTGAGCGAACTGCTCGATGTCCAAGGCCACCGCGTGGGCCGCGGCTATCTGGAAATGACCGGCTACGCCGCACCGCTGAAGCTGTAACTGTTGTAGCCGCGCACAAGGCCTGACAACCGATTCCTTGCCGCCTGCGTTGGGAATCGTGCCCCACTCATTTAAAACGGAGGATCATCCATGAAGATTCGAATCGCAGTGCTGGCCGCGGCCGGCGCCCTTTCCATCCTTGCAAGCCCCATTGCCGCCAACGCGCAAGTCTCGGTCAACATCAACGTGCCCGGACTGGTGATGACGGCACCGCCGCCGCCGCGCTACGAGCCTCTGCCCCCGCCACGCGGCGGCTTCGTCTGGGTACCGGGCCGCTGGGCCTGGGACGGCCGCGCCTACGGATGGCGCCCGGGCGGCTGGCAGCCCGAGCGCGCGGGATACGCCTATGCCCCAGGCCGCTGGGTCGAAGACCGCGGCGGCTGGCGCTGGACCGAAGGCGACTGGCGCCGGCAAGAAGCCCGCCGTGAAGCCCGCCGCGAGCGCGAATGGGAAGACGACCACCGCCACCACGACGGCGGCCATCGGCACGGCCATGACCGCGATCGCGATTTCTGCCCGCCCGGCCAGGCGAAAAAAGGCAACTGCTAATTACCGATTGCTGATCCGCAAACACAAAGGGAGCCCAGGCTCCCTTTTTTGTTGGCCGCGCATTACTTCGCCCGCCGCCTGTCGATGAACGCGATGATCTCGCCCATGATCCCCTTGCGGAAGGCCAGCACGCAGATCACGAAGATCAGGCCCGTGACCATGGTCACCGACTCGCCCAGCGTGTTGAACCAGTCCACCGTCGTGATGCGCGCAAGCAGGTTGCCGAGTTCGCCGATCTTGTTCTCGAGCAGCACCACCACGGCCGAGCCCACCAGCGGACCCGAGAGCGTGCCCAGGCCGCCCACCAGCGTCATCAGGATGACCTGGCCCGAAGCGGTCCAGTGCACGTCCGACAGCGTGGCGAAGCCCAGCACCAGCGTCTTGAGCGAACCGGCCAGTCCCGACAGCGCCGCCGAGATCACGAAAGCCAGCAGCTTGAAGCGGCTCACGTCGTAGCCCAGCGACAGCGCGCGCGGCTCGTTCTCCTTGATGCCCTTGAGCACCTGCCCGAAGGGCGAGTGGATGGTGCGCACGATCAGCAGGAAGGCCGCGACCACGATGACCAGTGCCACGTAGTACATCGTGAGGTCGTTGGACAGGTCGACCAGGCCGAACAGCTTGCCGCGCGGCACGCCCTGCAGGCCGTCTTCGCCGCCGGTGAACTTGGCCTGCAGGGCGACGAAGAACATCATCTGCGCGAGCGCCAGCGTGATCATCGCGAAGTAGATGCCCTGGCGGCGAATGGCCAGCACGCCGAAGATCCAGCCGAGGAAAGCGCCGCTGAGCGTGCCCGCGATCAGGCCCAGTTCAGGCGTGAGCCCCCAGACCTTGATGGCATGGCCCGCCACGTACGCGGAGCCGCCGAGGAAGGCCGCGTGGCCGAACGACAGCAGGCCCGTGAAGCCCAGCAGCAGGTTGAAGGCCGCGGCGAACAGCGCGAAGCACATGAGCTTCATCACGAACACCGGGTAGGCGCCGAAGAACGGCGCCGCGACGAGCGCCACCAGCAGAAGTGCGTAGACGATGAGGGAGATTTTTTTCGTGTTCATGCCACTCGCCTTATTTTTCTTTGCCGAACAGGCCGGCGGGGCGAATCAACAGCACGATGACCATGATCACGAACACAACCGTAGACGATGCCTCGGGATAGAAAACCTTGGTGAACCCTTCGATCACGCCGAGCCCGAGACCCGTGAGGATGGCGCCCATGATCGAACCCATGCCGCCGATCACGACCACCGCGAACACCACGATGATGAGGTTCTGCCCCATCAGCGGCGACACCTGCATCACCGGTGCAGCGAGCACGCCGGCGAAGGCCGC
Organism: Variovorax sp. Varisp85; assembly: GCF_047304045.1. NCBI lineage: Bacteria > Pseudomonadati > Pseudomonadota > Betaproteobacteria > Burkholderiales > Comamonadaceae > Variovorax > Variovorax sp. Varisp85. The sequence goes on along the minus strand of NZ_JBGLYN010000009.1, from coordinate 86,850 downwards.
GAGCGCGCAGCCGAAGGCATAGGTCAGCGTGATCATCAGCGGCACGTTGACGCCGAAGGCCTCCACCAGCCGCGGGTTCTCGGTGCCGGCGCGCAGGTAGGCGCCCAGGCGGGTCTTCTCGATCACGAACCAGGTCGCAAAGCAGATCACCAGCGATGCAACGACCACCCAGGCGCGATAGTTCGGCAGCACCATGAAGCCCAGGTCGGTGGAACTCGACAGCGCATCGGGCGCGTCGTAGGGCAGCCCCGACACGCCGTAGACCGAGCGGAACACGCCCTCGATCAGCAGCGTGAGGCCCAGCGTGAGCAAGAGGCCGTAGAGGTGGTCGAGCTTGTAGATCCAGCGCAGCAGCAGGCGCTCGATGAGCACGCCGAAGATGCCGATGACGATGGGCGCCGCGATCAGCATCACCCAGTAGTTGACGCCGAGATACTCCATCGCCATCCATGTCAGGACGGCGCCCAGCATGAACAGCGCGCCATGCGCGAAGTTGATGACGTTGAGCAGGCCGAAGATCACCGCCAGCCCGAGGCTCAGGATGGCGTAGAACGAGCCGTTGACCAGCCCCAGGAGGAGCTGGCTCAACAACGCAGGAAGGGAAATGGTCATAAGTGTTTCAACGAACCCGGGCGGCTGCGCGCCCGCGGGAGATCACTTCCAGAGGGCACACTTGCTCTCGGCCTTCGTCGTGAAGACCTCTTCGCCCTTCAGCTTCTGGACCACCTTGTAGTAGTCCCACGGCTGCTTGGATTCGGCCGGCGACTTGACCTGCACAAGGTACATGTCGTGCACGAAACGGCCGTCGGCGCGGATGCTGCCCTTGGCATAGAAGTCGTCGACGGGGGTCTTCTTGAGCGCCTCCATCACCTTGTCGGCATCGACCGTCTTGGCGGCCTGCACGGCCTTCAGGTAGGTCATGGTGGCCGAATAGTCGGCGGCCTGGATGTCGGTGGGCATTCGCTTGGTCTTCTCGAAGAAGCGCTTGCCAAAGGCGCGCGTCTTGTCGTCGAGGTTCCAGTCCCAGCTGGTGGTGAGCAGCAGGCCTTCGGTGTTCTTCAGGCCCAGGCTGTGCACGTCGGTCACGAACACCAGCAGGCCGACCATCTTCATGGTCTTGGTGATGCCGAATTCCTTGGCGGCCTTGATCGAGTTGATGGTGTCGCCGCCCGCATTGGCCAGCGCCAGCACCTGGGCCTTGGAGTTCTGCGCCTGCAGCAGGAACGAGGAGAAGTCGGAGGTGTTGAGCGGATGCTTCACGCTGCCCACCACGGTGCCGCCCTTCTCCTTCACGACCTTGGACGCGTCGGCTTCCAGTGCCTGGCCAAAGGCATAGTCGGCCGTCAGGAAGTACCAGCTCTTGTCGCCGCGTGCGATCACGGCGCTGCCCGTGCCCTTGGCCAGCGCCACGGTGTCGTAGGCGTAGTGCACGGTGTAGGGGCTGCACTGCTCATTGGTGAGCGCCGAACTGCCGGCACCGTTCACGACGAACACGCGCTTCTTCTCCTGCGCCACCTTGGCCATGGCCAGCGCCGTGCCCGAGCTGGTGCCGCCGAACAGCATCGTCAGGCCCTGCGTGTCGATCCATTCGCGCGCCTTGGAAGCCGCGATGTCGGCCTTGTTCTGGTGGTCGGCCTGCAGCAGCTCGATGGGCATGCCGTTGACCTTGCCGCCGAAGTCGTCGATGGCCATCTGGATCGCGAGGGCGCCGTTCTTGCCCTCCACGTCCGCGTAGAGGCTCGACATGTCGGTGATGAAGCCGATCTTGACCTTGTCCTGGGCCTGGACGGCGCCCGCGGCAAGCGCCATGGCAAGGGACAGGCCGGAAAGCACGAACGTCTTTTTCATGGTCGGGAACTCCTGGAGAAGGAACGGAAAGTCGTGAGGGCGAGCATCACTTCCAGCTGGCGCACTTGGTTTCTGCCTTGGCCGTGAAGACCTGGTCGCCCGGCAGGGTCTTGAGCACCTTCAGGTAGTCCCAAGGCTTCTTCGATTCGGCGGGCGACTTCACTTCGACCAGGTACATGTCGTGGATGAAGCTGCCGTCGGCGCGGATCTGACCCTTGGCGTAGAAGTCGTCAACCTTCATGCTCTTGAGTTGCGCCATCACCTTGTCGGAGTCGGTCGTCTTGGCGGCGGCCACGGCCTTCAGGTAGGTGGTGGTGGCCGAGTAGTCGGCAGCCTGCACGTCGGTGGGCATGCGCTTGGTCTTCTCGAAGAAGCGGTTGGCGAACTTGCGCGTGTCGTCGTTCAGGTCCCAATACCAGCTGGTGGTGTGCAGCAGGCCTTCGGTGTTCCTCAGGCCCAGGCTGTGGATGTCGCTCAGGAAGACCAGCAGGCCGGCGGTCTTCATGGTCTTGTTGATGCCGAACTCCTTGGCGGCCTTGATCGAATTGATGGTGTCGCCGCCGGCGTTGGCCAGGCCGAGGATCTGCGCCTTGGAGTTCTGCGCCTGCAGCAGGAACGACGAGAAGTCGGATGCGTTCAGCGGATGGCGCACCGCGCCCACCACCGTGCCGCCCTTCTCTTTCACCACCTTGGTGGTGTCGGCTTCGAGTGCGTGGCCGAAGGCGTAGTCGGCCGTCAGGAAGAACCAGCTCTTGCCGCCGCGATCGACCACGGCCGCGCCGGTGCCCTTGGCCAGCGCCACGGTGTCGTAGGCATAGTGGACGGTGTAGGGGCTGCACTGCTCGTTGGTGAGCACCGAGCTGCCGGCGCCGTTGTTGAAGTACACGCGCTTTTTCTCTTCCGCCACCTTGGCGGTGGCCAGCGCGGTGCCGGAGTTGGTGCCGCCGAAAACCATGGTCACGCCAGCGGTGTCGATCCATTCGCGCGCCTTGGAAGCGGCGATGTCGGCCTTGTTCTGGTGGTCGGCCGTCAGCAGTTCGATGGGTTGGCCCAGCACCTTGCCGCCGAAGTCGTCGATGGCCATCTGGATGGCGGTGGCGCCGCCCTTGCCTTCTAGGTCGGCGTAGAGACTCGACATATCGGTGACGAAACCGATCTTCACTTTTTCCTGCGCCTGCACAGCGCCTGCGCTCAAGGCGAGGATGGCGACGGCGGTGGCGATGAGTCCGAGTTTCTTGTTCATGGTGTTGGGTCTCCTGAAAAATCTTGTTGGGTGTTCGAGTTCAGACGCCGAGCAGTTCGGTGAGCACCGGCATCTTGGCTTCAAGTTCGGCCGCGCCGAATTTTTCGACGATGCGGCCATGCTCCATCACATAGAAGCGGTCCGCCAACGGCGCCGCGAAGCGGAAGTTCTGCTCCACCATGACGATGGTGTAGCCCTTGGCGCGCAGCATGGTGATCATTCGGGCCAGCGCCTGCACGATGACTGGCGCGAGGCCCTCGGAGATTTCGTCGAGCAGCAGCAGCTTGGCGCCGGTGCGCAGGATGCGCGCCACGGCCAGCATCTGCTGCTCGCCGCCCGACAGGCGCGTGCCCTGGCTGTGGCGGCGCTCGGCGAGGTTGGGGAACATGGCGTAGATCTCTTCGACCGACATGCCCTGCCCCGCGCCTTTCAGCTCGGGCGGCAGCAAGAGGTTTTCTTCACACGAAAGGCTCGCGAAGATGCCGCGCTCCTCCGGGCAATAGCCGATGCCGAGGTGCGCGATGCGGTGCGTCGGCATGCCGATGGTCTCCTTGCCGTTGACCTCGATGCTGCCCTTGCGCGCGCCGGTGAGCCCCATGATGGCGCGCAGCGTGGTGGTGCGGCCCGCGCCGTTGCGGCCCAGCAGCGTGACGACTTCGCCCGGCTGCACGACCATGTCGACGCCATGCAGCACGTGCGATTCGCCGTACCAGGCTTGCAGGCCCTTGATCTGAAGTGCCGCGGTCATCAGTGGGCCCCTTGCAGCTGGCCGTCGGTGGTGCCCATGTAGGCCTCCATGACCTGGGGATTCGCGGAGACTTCGGCGTAAGGTCCTTCGGCCAGCACGGCGCCGCGCTGCAGCACGGTGATGGTGTCGGCGATGGTGGAGACCACGCTCATGTTGTGTTCGACCATCAGGATGGTGCGTCCGGCCGACACGCGCTTGATGAGTTCGGCCACGCGGTGCACGTCTTCATGGCCCATGCCCTGCGTGGGCTCGTCGAGCAGCATCAGCTCGGGCTCCATGGCCAGCGTGGTCGCGATCTCGAGCGCGCGCTTGCGGCCGTACGGCAGGTTCACGGTCTGTTCGTCGGCGAGTGCCTCGAGGCCCACTTCGGCGAGCAGTTCGCGGGCGCGCGCGTCGAGCGGCTTGAGCGACTTCTCGCTCTTCCAGAAGTGGTACGAAGTGCCCAGCCGGCGCTGCAGGCCCAGGCGCACGTTCTCGAGCAGCGTGAGGTGCGGGAACACGGCAGAGATCTGGAACGAGCGGATGATGCCGCGCCGCGCGATCTGCGCGGGCCGCTCGCCGGTGATGTCCTGTCCGTTGAAGAGGATCGTGCCGGTGGTCGGCTCGAGGAACTTGGTGAGCAGGTTGAAGCAGGTCGTCTTGCCGGCGCCGTTCGGGCCGATCAGCGCATGGATCGAGCCGCGCACCACCGAGAGATTGACCTTGCTGACGGCAGTGAACCCCTTGAATTCCTTGGTGAGCTCGCGTGTTTCGAGGATGACGTCGCTCATCTCGCGAGGTCGCCCGGATTCGGAAAAAGAAAGTCGGTCATGCGGTCCATCCCAATGCGCCACCATTGAGCGCGGACCGATTGTTCGTGCGTGCCACTCGCTTGGATACTGGGGCAAATGCCTATGCTGCAGTGCAACCTGCACGGACCTGTGCGGCATCCGAATCGGGACTGTCGTCGCAGCGACAAAGAAAACCCCCAGGCTCCTTGCGGAGGCTGGGGGTCGATGAGGCGATGGTGTGCGCGCTCAGTGCGCGCCGGCTGCGGCGTCGCTGCCGGCACCGCCGCGCTGCGGCCGCGCCAACCACACCAGCGGGATCAGCAGCAGGAACAGGATCGCCGACGCATAGAAGATGTCGTTGGTCGCCAGCATGAACGACTGCTGGTCGACGATGCGGTTCAGCTGCCCCAGCACCTGCTCGCTGCTGAAGCCGCTGCCCGCGAGGCCCGACATCGCGCTGGTCGCCGCGTTGTTGCCCTGGTTCACGGTCTCCGCCAATTGCGAGTGATGCAGCGCCGCGCGGTTCTCCCACAACGTGGTGGTGATCGACGTGCCCATCGCGCCCGCGGTGATCCGCAGGAAGTTCGACAGTCCCGACGCGGCCGGAATGCGGTCGGGCGTGAGGCCCGACAACGTGATGGTCACGAGCGGAATGAAGAAGAACGCCATCGCGATGCCCTGGATGATCGTCGGGATGATGATCGTCACGAAATCGGCCTGCGTGTTGAAGTGCGAGCGCATCCACAGCACCAGCGCGAACACCAGGAACGAGAAGGTCGCATAGCGGCGCGGGTCGATCTTGGCCACCGTGAGCCCCACCACCGGAGAGAAGAAGATCGCCAGCAGCCCGACAGGCGCCATGATCATGCCCGCCTGCGTCGCGGTGTAGCCCATCCACTGCTGCAGCCACAGCGGCAGAAGCACCACGTTGCCGAAGAACAGGCCATAGGCCACGGCCGTTGCCACGGCGCCCGACCAGAAATTGCGGCGCTTGAACAGCGACAGGTCGACCACCGGATGCTTGTCGGTCAGCTCCCACACCAGGAAGAACGCGAAGCCGACCACGGCCACCACCGCCAGCGTGATGATCTGCGCCGAGTGGAACCAGTCGAGTTCCTTGCCCTTGTCGAGCATCAGCTGCAGCGAGCCCACCCACAGCACCAGCAGCGCAAGGCCGATGGCGTCGATCGGCACTTTGTGCGTGGCGCTCTCGCGGTGACGGTACAGCGCCCAAGTGATGGCCGCGGCGACGATGCCCACGGGGATGTTGATGTAGAAGATCCACGGCCACGAGATGTTGTCGGTGATCCAGCCGCCGAGCAGCGGCCCCATCACCGGCGCGACCAGCGTGGTCATCGACCACATCGCCATCGCGAGGCCCGCCTTGGCGCGCGGATAGCTCGACAGCAGCAGCGTCTGCGACAGCGGGATCATCGGGCCCGCAACGAAGCCCTGCAGGGCGCGAAAGGCGATCAGCGTCGTCATGTTCGGCGCCAGGCCGCACATCAGCGAGGTGATCATGAACAGGATCACGCTGGCCATGAACAGGCGCACCTGTCCGAAGCGCTGCGTCATGAAGCCAGTGAGCGGCACCGCGATGGCGTTGGCCACCGCGAAGCTGGTGATGACCCAGGTACCCTGCGTGGTGCTCACGCCCAGGTCACCGGAGATGGCAGGCAGCGACACGTTCGCGATCGACGAGTCGAGCACGTTCATGAAGGTTGCCGCAGACAGCGCGACCGTGCCCCAGAGGCGGGCTGCGCCCTCGAGCGGCGGATGCGCGACGTAAGCAGGAGCAGCGGTGGCCATGGGCGAACTGTTTACCTGAGGAAGAAACTCCGGGCGATCAGCCCGGTTGCCCCTGCGCGGCCACCGACGTGGCAGGCGCTGTCGGGTTCTTCGCCGGTGCGGCAGCTGCCGTGGCCGACGCGCTGCGGCCGAGGTTGGCCGCGACGATGCGCTCCACTTCGGCGTCGGCGCCGCGGTCGAGCTGGCTGTAGACCTGCGTCTGCGTGAGCGCAGCGGCGCGCGGCGCGTCGGCGAGCATCTTGCCGCTCTTCGAGGAGATGTCGATCTCGGCATCCATCGACAGGCCGATGCGCAGCGGGTTGGACTTGAGCTGCTCCGGGTCGAGCGCGATGCGCACGGGCACGCGCTGCACCACCTTGATCCAGTTGCCGGTGGCGTTCTGCGCGGGCAGCAGCGCAAACGCGCTGCCCGTGCCCACGCCGAGGCCCGCGACCTTGCCGCTGTATTCGATCTTCTTGCCGTAGACGTCGGCCGTGAGCTTCACGGGCTGGTCGATGCGGATGTTGCGCAACTGCACTTCCTTGAAGTTGGCGTCGACCCACAGCTGGTTGAGCGGCACGATCGACATCATCGGCGTGCCGGCGGCCACGCGCTGGCCGAGCTGCACGGTGCGCTTGGCGACGTAGCCGTCGACCGGCGCGGGCATGGCCACGCGCTGCGTGGCGAGGTAGGCCTCGCGCACCTTGGCGGCAGCGGCCAGCACGCTGGGGTGCTGGGCCACGCTGGTGCCTTCGGTCAGCGACTGGTTGCTGACCAGGGCTTCCTTCGCGGCGACCACGCCGGCCTGCGCCGCTGCGAGCTGGCTCTTGGCGGTGTCGAGCTGCGTTTCGGCATGGTTGAGCTCTTCCTTCGACACGGCGCCGTTGCCCGACAGCGCGCGGCGGCGCTGCAGGTCGTCCTGCGCCTTGGCGATGTCGCTCTGCGCCTTGACGATGTCGGCCTGGCGCAGCGTGACCTGCGCGGCCAGCGAGCCGTTGTTGGCGTACAGCGTGCGCACCTGGCGCACGGCCTGCGCGAGCGCGGCTTCGGCCTGTTCGAGCGACACCTTGGCATCGGCCGGGTCGAGTTGCACCAGCGGCTGGCCGGCCTTCACGAAGTCGGTGTCATCGGCGTTGATGGCCATCACGGTGCCGCCGATCTGCGGCGTGATCTGGATCACGTTGCCCTGCACGTAGGCGTTGTCGGTGTCCTCGTAGTGGCTGGCGACCAGCCATTCGTAGACACCCCAGCCGCCGCCGGCGACGATCACCACCGCGGCGAGCGCGGTGAGCGCGCGGCGGCGCTTGCCATTGCCGGCGGGCGCCTCGGGGGCTGCGGAAGCTGCGGCTGCAGCGGACGTCGGAGTGTTGTTGTCGCTCATGATGAAGTTCTTTCCGAAGACGAAAAAATCGGACTGGTTCGGGTGATGTCAGTTCATTGCGGCTGATGGCGCCGCTGCCGTGGCGGTGGCCGGGGGCTGCCAGCCGCCGCCCAGCGCGCGCGCCAGACCTACCTGTGTGTCGAGCGCGCGGGCGGCCAGGTCGACCGCCAGCCGGCGCTGCGCCAGCACGGAGGTTTCCGCCGTCAGCACGTTGAGGTAGTTGCCGAGGCCCGCGCGGTAACGCTGCACGGCGATGTCGTAGGCGCCCTCGGCAGCGGCCTGCGCGGCGCGTTGTTCAGCTTGCTGGCGCGCGATCGACTGCGCGCTGGTGGCCTGGTCAGCCGCGTCGCGCACCGCGTCGAGCACGGTGGCGTTGTAGCTTTCGATGGCCACGTCGAGGTCGGCCGACTTGCCGCGCAGGTTGGCCCGCAGCTTGCCGCCTTCGAAGATCGGCAGCGTGATGGCGGGGCCCACGCCCCATTGCTCGCTGCCCGACTTCAGCAGTTTGCCGAAGCCCAGGCTCTGGAAGCCGGCGAAGGCCGTGAGATTCACGTTGGGATAGAACAGGGTCTTGGCATTGGCCACGTCACTCGTGGCGGCCTCGACGCGCCAGCGCGCGGCGGCGATGTCGGCGCGGCGGCCCAGCAGGTCGGCCGGAATGTTCGCCTGCAGCGCCATCGGTTTGACGTTCGCCAGCACCGGCGGCTTGAGCGATGCCGACACGTTCGGCTGGCCGACCAGCGCATCGAGTGCGTGCTGCTGCAGCGCGATCTGCTCGTTGAGCGATTCGATCTGCTGGCGTGCCTCGGGCAGGCCGCCTTCGCTCTGGCGCAGTTCGAGACGGGTGTCGAGGCCGGCGGACACGCGGTCGCGCACGAGCTTGAGCGTTTCGTCGCGCTGCGCCAGCGTGCGCCCGGCAACGGTGAGCTGGTCGTTCAGGCGCGCCCACTGGAAGTAGCTGCGCGCCACGTTGCTCGCGAGCAGCACGCGTGCGGCATCCGCATCGGCGGCCGCGGCGTTGGCCGCGCCGATGGCGGTGTCGAGCGCGCTGCGGTTCTTGCCGAAGAAGTCGAGTTCCCAGCTGGCGCTGAGCTGCAGCAGGCCGATGTTCTGCGTCGAGCCGCCCAGCGGTGCGGGGTAGATGTAGTTGGTGTTGAACTTCTGGCGCTTCAGGTCGAGGTCGCCCTTGACCTGCGGCTTGAGCGCCGCGCCGGCAATGTCCGCCGAGGCCTGCGCACGCGCAAGGCGGGCTTGAGCGACCTGCAAGTTCGGGTTGCCGGCCACGGCCTGATCGATCAGCGAATCGAGCTGCGTATCGCCAAAGGCCAGCCACCATTGGCTGTCGAGCCGGGACGCCGGCGCCGCGGCGCTGTCGGGCGCGATGCCCAGCGACGAGGCGTCGCGCAGTTTGGCCTGCGAGCCGATGCCTGACATGTCGGCACAGCCGGCCAATGCCACCGCCAGCAGTGCGGCGGCCACGATGGGTGTGCGACGCACGGCGCGCACGGCGAGGGACTCAGTCATTTTTATCTCCACGGGCCGCGAGGGCCTGGGCGTTGTCGAGGATGCGGCGCAAGTACCCCTTGAGCTGCTCCCATTCTTCGGTGCTGAAGCCGGCAAGGTGTTCGTTCTGCACACGGCTCAGCACGTAGGGCACTTCCTTGGCGGCGGCACGGCCTTCGTCGGTGAGCTCGATATTGACCACGCGGCGGTCTTCGAGCGATCGCACGCGGCGGCACAGGCCCTTGGCCTCGAGGCGGTCGAGCAGGCGCGTCATGGCGCCGGTGTCGAGTTCGCAGGCACGGGCCAGTTCGGCCACGGTGGTAGCGGCGCCTACATGCAATTTATAGAGAGGCACCCACTGCGGATAGGTCGGGCTGCCCGGCTCGCACATGCGGTTTTCGACCGACTGGCCGACCGCCGTGACGATGCGGCGCATCAGGTAGCCGATGCTTTCTTCGGTACGGTAGGTTTCCGGGCTGTAGAAGGCTGCAGGCGCGCGACGCTCGGCGTCGGCAGGCGCCGACGGGGCTTGGGGGGTAGTTGCATCGCTCATGGGTCGAATATTAGTTGCCGAGGCAGTTATTGTCAAGGCTGCCTTTGTAGTAGCAATGTTTCTGTAGAATCCTTCCATGGCTTCTCCCCCACCGTCTTCCATGGCCAAGGGCTCGCCCCGATCGCTCTCGGGCCTGAGCCCTTTTCTCCGTCCCTACCGGGTGCAAATCGTCCTGGCAGGCATCTTTCTGGTGATGGCGGCGCTCACCACACTGGTTTTCCCTATCGCATTGCGCAGCCTGATTGACGGTGGCTTGATCAGCGCCGACAAGGGCGCCCAGACGATGGCGCTGCGCGAGCACTTCGGCGCCCTCTTCGCGGTGGCAGTGGCGCTCGGTCTTTTCTCGGCGGCGCGCTTCTATACGGTGAGCTGGCTGGGCGAGCGCGTGACGGCCGACATCCGCAACGCGGTCTATGGCCACGTGCTGAAGCAGAGCCCGGCCTTCTTCGAAACCACGCAGACCGGCGAGGTGCTCTCGCGCCTGACAGCCGACACCACGCTGGTGCAGACGGTCGTCGGCTCCTCGCTGAGCATGGGCCTGCGCAACGCGGTGATGGGCATCGGCGCGCTGGCCGTGCTGGTGTGGACCAATCCCTATGTGATGGTGCAGGTGCTGGGCATCCTCGTGCTGGTGGTGCTGCCGAGCATGTGGTTCGGCCGCCGCGTGCGCAAGCTGTCGCGCGCCAGCCAGGACCGCGTGGCCGATTCGAGCGCCATCGCCGCCGAGGTGCTGAACGCGATTCCGGTGGTGCAGAGCTACACGGCCGAAGGCCGCGAGGCCGCTCGCTTCAGCGGTTCGACGGAGAACGCTTTCCGCACCGCCGTGCGCCGAACCAAGGCCCGCTCGGTGCTGGTGGCGTTCATCATCATCGCGACCTCCGCGGCGCTGCTCTGGGGCCTGTACCAAGGCACGCAGGCAGTGCTGCGCGGCGACATCACGGCCGGCCACCTGGGCCAGACCGTCGTCTACGTCGCCATCCTGGCCAGTGCGACCGCCGTGCTCGGCGAGGTGTACGGCGACTTGCTCCGCGCAGCCGGCGCAACCGAGCGGCTGATGGAACTGCTGCATGCGCCCGCGGCCATCTTTTCACCGTCAAATCCGACGGTCGCGCCCGTTCCCGTGGCGGGCAGCGCGATCAGGTTCGATGCGGTGACCTTCCATTACCCGTCCCGGCCGGACACGCCGGCATTGCGCGGCTTCAGCCTCGACGTCGCGCCCGGCGAAACCGTGGCGCTGGTGGGGTCGAGCGGCGCGGGCAAGAGCACAGTGTTCCAGTTGCTGCTGCGCTACTACGACCCGCAATCGGGCCGCCTGCTGCTCGATGGCACTCCGCTGGCTTCGCTCGCCCTGCCCGACCTGCGCACCCGCATCGGCCTGGTGCCACAGGATGCGGTGATCTTCTCGGCCAGCGCGTTCGAGAACATCCGCTACGGCCGGCCCGACGCAACGGCCGAAGAGGTGCATGCCGCCGCCCGCGCCGCCTTCGCCCACGACTTCCTGCAGGCGCTGCCCGAGGGCTACGACACCTTCCTCGGCGAGCGCGGCGTGCGCCTGTCGGGCGGACAGCGCCAGCGCATCGCGATCGCGCGTGCGATCCTCAAGAACCCGCCGCTGCTGCTGCTCGACGAGGCCACGAGCGCACTGGACGCGGAGAGCGAACGCATGGTGCAGGCGGCACTGGAATCGGCGATGGAAAACCGCACGACAGTCGTGATCGCACACCGCTTGGCGACGGTGCAGAAGGCCGACCGTATCGTGGTGCTGGACCACGGCGGGATCGTCGAGCAGGGAACGCACGCGACGCTGGTGGCGCAGGGCGGCGTTTATGCGCGCCTCGCTGCGCTCCAATTCACGGCATGAGCAACAGCCGCGGCCCGGTTGGCTACTGCAGGGTTTCCTTGAGCGCAGCCGGTATCGGCAGCGCCATCACCGCAATGCCCTCGTCGAGCAGCGCCTCGGTCTGCTCGAGCGTGGCCTGTCCGCGGATGCCCCGTTCCTGGGCCTCGCCGTAGTGCATCTTCCGGGCTTCGTCGGCAAAGCGCTCGCCGACGTCTTCGGTCTTCGCCAGCACCTCGCGCACGGCTCGCATCCAGCGGGCCTCGGGCGAGAGTTCGGCGGGAACAACATTTGAAGCGGCAGTTGCAACGGCTTCCTGCGGCGCCTTGGCATTGCCGAGGTTGAGGCGCGGCGCGCTCAGCAACTTGACGATCGCGGTGTCGCCGCAGACCGGGCACTCGACCAGTCCACTCGCCAACTGGCTGTCGAAGGCCTCGTTGGACGCAAACCAGCCCTCGAAGCCGTGGCCGTGTGCGCAGCGGAGATTCAGAACCTTCATGCGCGGATTATCCCGCGCTGCCTTCTGCCGGCACGGCCTGCCAGTCCAGAGCCCATGCGCCCGAAAGGACGTTCTGCAGCCAGAGCGTGCAGGTCAGCGTCTTGGCATCGGTCACGGTGCCGTCACGGCACCAGTCGGCCAGCTCTTCGGGCGTGGCCGTGAACACGTCGAGGAACTCGCCATGGTCGAGCTGCCGCTCGCCCAGCCAAAGACCGCGCGCGAAGTAGATGTGGATGATCTCGGTCGAGTACGCCACCGCCAGGTGCATCGCACCCGCATGCGCCCATTCGCGCGCGGTATAGCCGGTTTCCTCGAGCAGCTCGCGCCGGCCGCAGACGAACGGGTCTTCACCCGCGTCGAGCTTGCCCGCGGGGAATTCGATCATCACGTGGCCCACGGGGTAGCGGAACTGGCGTTCCAGCACCACGCGGCCATCGTCCAGCAACGGAATGACCACCACGGCACCCGGATGCACCACGTACTCGCGCGTGGCGGTGTGGCCGTCGGGCAGGCGCACGGTGTCGCGCTTGGCGTGCAGGAAGTTGCCCTTGAAGAGCTCCACGCTCTGCGTGAATTCTTCCTTCAGGTGCGAATCGGTGGTCGTGGTGGTCGAGGTCATGTCGTCAGTGCCTGTGTTTCATCAGGTAGCGCCAGGTGAACCCGGGAAAGGCCAGCACGATGAACAGCGCGCCGGTCACCGCATAGAACTCCCAGCCCTGCGAGGCGATCTGCCCTGCCCTGCGCTCGAACAGCAGCCCGACGCCGCCCGCCAGAAAGTACAAGACCACCAGCTCGGCGAGCCGCACCGCGAGCGACTTGGGTGTTGTCGCCAGAGGCACGACGCCGAACAGGCGATTGTTGAAGAACGGCAGGTTGGCGGCCACCAGGGCCACCAGCAGAACGACCCAGACCGACGCGGTTTGCGACACCCGAGGTCGGCCGCGTCAGTGGGCCAGCGTGGCCACGATCGCGTCGTAGCAAAGCGTCATCAGGCCGCCGGGCACGATGCCTAGGATCAGGATCAGCGCGCCGTTGATCGTGAGCACGGTGCGCACGTCGCGCGGTGCCGACACCGTGGTGGCCGTGACGGGCGCATCGAAGTACATGACCTTGACCACGCGCAGGTAGTAGAACGCACCGATCAGCGACATCATCACCGCGAACACGGCCAACCCGATGTAGATCGCCTGGCCCGAGGCGATCAGCGCCTGCAGCACGGCCAGCTTGGCGTAGAAGCCGACCAGCGGCGGCAGGCCGGCCAGCGAGAACATCGCGATGGCCATCACACCGGCATACAGCGGGCTGCGCTGGTTCAGGCCTGCGAGGTCGGTAATCTCTTCGCTTTCGAAGCCTTCGCGCGCCAGCAGCAGGATGATGCCGAAGCTCGCGAGCGTGGTCAGCACGTAGGTCACGATGTAGAACATCGAGGCGCTGTAGGCGAACTGGGCGTTATAAGTGCCCTGCTGGTCCGAACCCGCCACCAGGCCGAGGAGCATGAAGCCCATCTGCGAGATCGTCGAATACGCCAGCATCCGCTTCAGGTTGCTCTGGGCGATGGCGGCCAGGTTGCCGACCAGCAGCGAGGCGATGGCGAGCACGGCAAGCATCTGCTGCCAGTCGATGGCCAGCGGCTGCAGCGCGTCGACCAGCAGGCGGATGATGATGGCGAAGGCCGCCAGTTCGGGCGCGGCGCCGATCAGCAGCGTGACCGCCGTCGGTGCGCCCTGGTAGACGTCGGGCACCCACATGTGGAACGGCGCGGCGCCCACCTTGAAGGCCAGGCCGGCCACGATGAACACCAGGCCGAACACCAGCACCTGGTGGTTCACCTTGCCGCTCGCGATGGACTTGAACACTTCGTTGACGTCGAGCGAACCGGTCGCGCCGTACATCATCGACAGGCCGTACAGCAGGAAACCGCTGGCCATGGCGCCGAGCACGAAGTACTTCATGGCGGCTTCGCTGGCCACCGCGTTGTCGCGGCGCAGCGCCACCAGCGCATAGCTCGACAGCGTGAGCAGTTCCAGGCCCAGGTAGATCAGCAGGAAGTTGCTGCCCGAGATCATCACGAACATGCCCAGCAGCGCGAACATGCTGATGGTGAACAGTTCGCCGCCGCGCAGCATCTCGCGGTCGGCCGCATAAGGACGGCCATAGACCAGCGTGACCATCAGGGCAACGGTGGCAAAGCATTTGAGCCAATTGCCCATCGGATCGCTGACGACCATGCCGCCGAAGCCGTAGGCAGTCTTGCCACCGAGGGCGGCGAGGCCCGACAACACCGCGACCACGGCGAGCGTGGCCAACGTCAGTACATAGGTGCGGGTACGGCGCGGGCTCGCGTCCGACAGGTCGACCAGCGCAATGATGCAGGCCATGACCAGCAACACGATTTCGGGGTAGATCGTGACCCAGCTGAGTTTGTCAATCATCTCGTTCTCTTGTTCAGCGTGGCATCAGGAGGGCAACTTGGAAATCGCCACGTGGCGCAGGAGCTCGGTCACCGAAGCGTTCATCGAGTCGGTGAAAGGCTTCGGATAGAGGCCCATCCACAGCACGGCGATCGCCAGCAGCGCCAGCATCAGGAACTCGCGGGCATTGATGTCGCTGACTTCCTTGACGTGGTCGTTGCCGACCGGGCCGAGGTACACGCGCTTGTACATCCACAGGGTGTAGGCGGCACCGAAGATCAGCGCGGTCGCTGCCGCCATTCCGATCCAGAAGTTGGCCTTCACGGCACCCAGAATCACCATCCACTCGCCCACGAAACCGGCGGTGCCCGGCAGGCCGCAATTGGCCATGGCGAACAGCAGCGCGAACGCGGCGAACTTGGGCATGGTGTTGACCACGCCGCCGTAGTCGGCGATCTGGCGCGAGTGCACGCGGTCGTACAGCACGCCGATGCCCAGGAACATGGCGCCCGACACGAAGCCGTGCGCAATCATCTGCACGATGCCGCCGGACACGCCAAGCTCGTTGAAGATGAAGAAGCCGAGCGTCACGAAGCCCATGTGGGCCACCGACGAGTAAGCCACCAGCTTCTTCATGTCCTGCTGCACCAGCGCGACCAGGCCCACGTAGATCACCGCGATCAGCGACAGCGCGATCATGAGCCAGGCCCATTCGTGCGAGGCATCGGGCGCGATGGGCATCGAGAAGCGCAGGAAACCGTAGGCGCCCAGCTTCAGCATGATCGCGGCCAGCACGGCGGAACCGCCGGTGGGCGCCTCGACGTGCACGTCGGGCAGCCAGGTGTGCACCGGCCACATCGGCACCTTCACCGCGAAGGCCGCGAAGAAGGCGAAGAACAGGAAGGTCTGCGCGCTCGCACCCAGCGGCAGCTTGTGCCAGCTCAGGATGTCGAAGCTGCCGCCCGACTTGTTGTACAGGTAGATCAGCGCCACCAGCATCAGCAGCGAGCCGAGCAAGGTGTAGATGAAGAACTTGAAAGCCGCGTAGATCTTGTTCGGGCCGCCCCAGATGCCGATGATCAGGTACATCGGGATCAGCGTGGCTTCGAAGAACACGTAGAACAGCACGCCGTCGAGTGCAGCGAACACGCCGATCATGAAGCCCGACAGGATCAGGAACGCGCCCATGTATTGGTTCACGCGCTCGGTGATCACTTCCCAGGCCGAGATCACGACGACGACCGTGATGAACGACGTCAGCAGCACCAGCCAGAGCGACATGCCGTCGATCCCGAGGTGGTAGTTGACGTTGAAGCGCGAGATCCAGCCCGTCTTCTCGACGAACTGCATCGCGGCGCTACTGTTCTGGAAACGCGTGACCAGCGGCACCGTGACCAGGAAGCTCACGATGGAACCGACGAGCGCGACCCAGCGTACGCCTCTGGCGTGCTCGTCACGGCCAAACGCCAGCAGCACGGCGCCGAATGCGATCGGCACCCAGATGGCAAGGCTCAACAAACCCATTTTTCTTTTTCTCCAGCGCTAGGCTCAGCGTTTGAACCAGACGAAGTACGTCATCAGGATGAAGATGCCGAGCAGCATCGCGAAGGCATAGTGATAGATGTAGCCGGACTGCATCCAGCGAACCACGCCTGAAACCCGGCCGACCACCTTCCACGAGCCGTTCACGACGGCACCGTCGATCAGGGCCTGGTCGCCCCCCTTCCACAGGCCGGTACCGAGCGCGCGCGTGGCGCGGGCGATGACGTTCTCGTTGAACCAGTCCATGTAGTACTTGTTCTCGAGCAGGCGGTAGATCGGGCCGAAGGCGCGCTTGATCGCGGCCGGCAGCGCCGGGTTGATCATGTACATATACCAGGACAGGACCACGCCGGCCAGCGCCAGCCAGAACGGCGGCGCCGTCAGGCCGTGGATGGCCATGGCCACCGGGCCGTGGAAGGCTTCTTCCAGTTCCTTCATGGCGTGGTGCCTGGTGCCGTCCACGATGATCGCGTTCTTGAAGAACTCGCCGAACAGCATCGGCTCGATCGTCATGAAGCCGATCACCACCGAGGGAATGGCCAGCAGCACCAGCGGCAGCCACACCACCCAGGGCGATTCGTGCGGCTTGTGGCCGTGGCCATGATCGTCGTCGTGCTCCGCATGCTCGTCGTGGTGGTGCGCGTCGGGGTTTTGGTCGTAGCGTTCCTCGCCGTGGAAGACCAGGAAGTACATGCGGAACGAATAGAACGCCGTGATGAACACGCCGGCCAGCACCGCGTAGTACGCGAAGTTCGCGCCCCACAGGTGGCTTTCGTGCACCGCTTCGATGATGCTGTCCTTCGAGTAGAACCCGGCGAAGAACGGCGTGCCGATCAGCGCGAGGGAACCCAGCAGCGAGGTGATCCAGGTGATCGGCATGTACTTGCGCACGCCGCCCATCCAGCGGATGTCCTGGTTGTGGTGCATTCCGATGATCACCGAGCCCGCGCCGAGGAACAGCAGCGCCTTGAAGAACGCGTGCGTCATCAGGTGGAACACCGCGACCGAGTAGGCCGAGGCACCGAGCGCCACCGTCATGTAGCCGAGCTGCGAGAGCGTCGAGTACGCAACCACGCGCTTGATGTCGTTCTGGATGATGCCCAGGAAGCCCATGAACAGCGCGGTGATGGCGCCGATCACGAGGATGAAGCTCAGTGCCGTGTCGCTCAGTTCGAACAGCGGCGACATGCGCGCCACCATGAAGATGCCGGCCGTCACCATGGTCGCGGCGTGGATCAGCGCGGAGATGGGCGTCGGGCCTTCCATCGAGTCGGGCAGCCACACGTGCAGCGGGAACTGCGCGCTCTTGCCCATTGCGCCGATGAACAGGCAGATGCAGATCACGGTGATCAGCATCCATTCAGTGCCCGGGAAGGTGATGCCGGCCAGCGTGTTGGCCTTGGCGAAGGCTTCGCCGTAGTTCAGCGTGCCGGCATAGGCCGCGATCAGGCCGATGCCGAGGATGAAGCCGAAGTCGCCCACGCGGTTGACCAGGAAGGCCTTCATGTTCGCGAAGATCGCGGTCGGCCGGTTGAACCAGAAACCGATCAGCAGGTACGACACCAGGCCCACCGCCTCCCAGCCGAAGAACAGCTGGAGCATGTTGTTGCTCATGACGAGCATCAGCATCGAGAAGGTGAACAGCGAGATGTACGCGAAGAAACGGTTGTAGCCGTCGTCTTCCTCCATGTAGCCGATGGTGTAGATGTGCACCATCAGCGACACGAAGGTCACCACGCACATCATCATGGCGGTGAGGCCGTCGATCAGGAAGCCGACTTCCATCTTCAGGCCGCCAACGGTCATCCATTCATAGATGGTTTCGTTGAAGCGGGCGCCGTCGGCCACCACGCTCTTGAGCGTCATGGCCGAGATGATGAAGGCGACCAGCACGCCCAGGATGGTCAGCGAATGCGTGACCTTGCGGCCGAGGTGATCGCCGCCGAACTTGGTGCCGAACAGGCCGGCGACGACGGCGCCGACCAGGGGTGCCAGCGGCACGGCCAGCAGGGTGGATGCGGAAAGGGTTGCGCTCATGTTGCGTTCAACCCTTGAGTGAGTTGAGTTCGTCGACGTTGATGTTCGACTTGTTGCGGAACAGCAGGACCAGCAGCGCCAGGCCGATGGCCGACTCGGCTGCGGCCACCGTCAGGATGAAGAACACGAAGATCTGGCCGTGCATATCGCCCAGATAGTGCGAGAACGCCACAAAGTTCATGTTGACCGCGAGCAGCATCAGCTCAATGGCCATCAGCAGCACGATGAGGTTCTTGCGGTTCAGGAAGATGCCGATCACGGACAGCGCGAAGAGCATCGCGCCGAGCGAGAGGAAGTGTCCGAGCGTGAGCGTCATGCCTTGTTTTCCTTTGCAGCGTCCGCAACTTCAACCACAGGCTCCGCAGCACGCGTTGCCGGCATCTGCACGATGCGCACGCGGTCGCGCGCCTTCACGCGGACCTGGTCGGCCGGATTGACGTACTTGCTGTCCTTGCGGGTGCGCAGCGTCAGTGCGATGGCCGCCACGATGGCCACCAGCAGGATGACCGCGGCGATTTCCAGCGGGTAGAGGTATTCGGAGTAAAGCAGCTTGCCGAGTTCGAGCGTATTGGAAGTGTTGGCACCCATCGCACCGGCAGCAGCGCGCGGTGCCTCGCCCAGGCGGAAGCCGCCCATGAGCACGGCCGCCATTTCGAGCGCGATGAGTGCGCCGACACCGGCGGCCAGCGGGAAGTGCTTCCAGAAGCCCTCCCGCAAGCTGTCGACGTTGATGTCCAGCATCATCACGACGAACAGGAACAGCACCATCACGGCGCCGACATACACCAGCACCAGAGAGATCGCGAGGAACTCGGCGCGCAGCAGCAGCCAGATGGCCGATGCCTGGAAGAAGGCCAGCACCAGATACAGCGCGGCATACACGGGATTGCGGGCGGTGATGACGCGGAACGCTGCGAACAGCAGCACCACGGCAAACAGATAGAACAGACCGGTCTTGACGTCCATGGAATTCGAATGGGTTCGGGCTGGTCGGATCAGCGGTACTTGGCGTCGGCCGCCTTGTTCGCTGCAATTTCTTTTTCGTAGCGGTCGCCCACGGCCAGCAGCATGTCCTTGGTGAAGTACAGGTCGCCGCGCTTTTCGCCGTGGTATTCGAAGATGTGCGTCTCGACGATCGAGTCGACCGGGCAGCTTTCTTCGCAGAAGCCGCAGAAGATGCACTTGGTCAGGTCGATGTCGTAGCGCGTGGTGCGGCGCGAGCCGTCGTCGCGCACATCCGACTCGATGGTGATGGCCAGCGCCGGGCAGACGGCTTCGCAGAGCTTGCAGGCAATGCAGCGCTCTTCGCCGTTCTCATAGCGGCGCAGCGCGTGCAGGCCGCGGAAACGCGGCGACAGCGGCGTCTTCTCTTCGGGGAACTGCACCGTGATCTTGCGGGCGAAGGCGTACTTGCCGGTGATGGCCAGGCCCTTGAACAGTTCGAACAGCATGAAGCTGCTCAGGAAGTCCTTGAGCGAAAAAGGCGCAGACGCGAGTTTGGAAGGGCGCGCCAGCGCGCCGGCGGTGTGTGAAGCAGTCATGATGTTGGCGCTTCCTGTTATTTCCAGATGTTGAACGGCGTCTGCATCCAGCCACCGACCACGACCAGCCACACGAGAGTGACGGGAATGAAGATCTTCCAGCCCAGACGCATGATCTGGTCATAGCGGAAGCGCGGGAACGTCGAGCGCACCCACAGGAACATGGTGACCACGCAGAAGGTCTTGGCGCCCAGCCAGATCCAGCCGGGGATGAAGCTCAGGAACTCGAACGGCGGCAGCCATCCGCCCAGGAACAGCACCACGGTCAGGATCGAGACGAGCCACATGTTGGCGTACTCGGCCAGGAAGAACATCGCGAAGCTCATGCCCGAGTACTCGATCATGTGGCCGGCCACGATTTCAGACTCGCCTTCCACCACGTCGAACGGGTGGCGGTTGGTTTCGGCGAGGCCCGAGATGAAGTAGACGACGAAGATCGGCAGCAGCGGCAGCCAGTTCCATGACAGCAAGCCCACGCCCATGTTGGCGAACATGCCCTTGCCCTGGACGTTCACGATCTCGCTCATGTTCAGGCTGCCCGTGACCATCAGCACCACGACGAAGCAGAAGCCCATCGCGATTTCGTAGCTCACCATCTGTGCCGAGGCGCGCAGCGCGCCCAGGAAGGCGTACTTCGAGTTCGAAGCCCAGCCGGCGATGATCACGCCGTACACCTCGAGCGAGGTGATGGCCATCACGAACAGCAGTCCGGCGTTGATGTTGGCCAGCGCCACGTCGGGACCGAAGGGAATCACTGCCCATGCGGCCAGCGCCGGCATGATGGTCATGATCGGGCCCAGCAGGAACAGGCCCTTGTTGGCGACCGTCGGAAGAATGATTTCCTTGGTCATCAGCTTGAGCGCGTCGGCGATCGGCTGGAGCAGGCCCAGTGGTCCGATGCGGTTCGGGCCGATGCGAATCTGCGTGAAGCCGATGGCCTTGCGCTCCCACAGCGTGAGGTAGGCCACGGCCAGCATCAGGGGGATCACCACGATGATGATCTTCAGCAGCGTCCAGACCACGGGCCAGACCACGCCGGTCCACCAGCCTGCGGCCACCAGGCCCTGGCCGAAGCCGTGAATGGTGTCGACGATCATGCCAGTGCCTCCTCGGCACGCGCCGGTGCGGTCGACGACGCGTTGCGCGCGTCGGCGGTCAGTTGCAGCGACGGCGCACGGCGCACGATCGAATCCAGCTGGTAGATGCTCGCGACCACGGGTGCAGCAGCTGCCCCGCCGGAGGCGACGGCCTTCGCGGACGTGGCGTTGCTCAGCGCATTCGCCGGCACCGAGCCCTTGTCACCGATGGTGGCCAGCACCTCGGCGGTTGATTCGAACGCGAAGCCCGGCAGGCCCAGCAGGTTGGCCAGCACACGCAGCACCTTCCATGCCGGACGCGTTTCGCCTTGCGGCTTCACGACGGCATGGAATCCTTGCAGGCGGCCTTCGGCATTGCCGAAGGTGCCCGGGGTCTCGGTGAACGGCGCGATGGGCAACAGCACGTCGCTGAACTCGAGGTTGGCCTTGAAGGGGCTCAGCGTGACGACCATCTGCGCATTGCCGATGACATCGGCGGCGGCGGCGCCAGCGGCCGAATCGAACACCGGCTCGGTGTTCAGCAGCAGCATGGCCTTCAGGCCGGAGCCTGCGGCGAGCATGCGGCCGGCATCGAGGCCGCCGTTCTTCGGGAACGCGCCGACGATCTGCGCGCCCACGGTGTTGGCGGCTTCGGTCAGGTAGCCGACGGTGGCGCCGGTTTGCGCGCCGATCCAGTTCGCCAGGGCCAGCAAGCTGCTGGCTTGGGCGTGATGGGCGGCGGCGTTGCCGAGCAGGATGGCCTTGCGTTCGCCACTCAGCAGCGAGGCTGCGATGGCCTTGGCGGCGGCATCCGGTGCATTCTTCGGTGCCAGTGGCGCGGCTGCGCCGTTGGTTTCACCGACCGCAGCGGCCACGGCGGCCAGCGCTTCGACCCACTGGTCGGCTTCGACGATGGACGATTGCGCCACGTCGATGGCCCAAGCGTCGCGGGCGGCCATCAGGCTCGCCGAGGTGATCACCGACAGTGCGGCGCCCTTGCGCACGGCCTGGCGGATGCGCTGCGCGAACAGCGGGTGTTCCTTGCGCAGGTTCGAGCCGACGACGAGCGCGCGCTGCACTTGCGTGAGCGATGCGATCGAGGTGCCGAGCCAGCGCACGCCCTCGAATGCCGTGAATTCGGCGTTGCGCAGGCGGTAGTCGATGTTGTCGCTGCCCAGTTCACGCGTGAGCATGGCGGCGAGCTGCAGCTCTTCGAGCGTGCTGTGCGGGCTGACCAGCGTGCCGATGCTTTGCGCACCGTGGTCGGCCTTGATCTGCTTGAGGCCGTTGGCGACGTACTCGAGCGCCGTCTGCCAATCGACCTGCTGCCATTGGCCGCCCTGCTTCAGCATGGGCTGCGTCAGGCGCTCGGGGCCGTTGAGCGCTTCGTACGAGAAACGGTCGCGGTCGGCGATCCAGCATTCGTTGACGTCTTCGTTCTCGAGCGGCACCACGCGCATCACGCGGTTGTTCTTGACCTGGACGATCAGGT
This sequence comes from Variovorax sp. Varisp85, assembly GCF_047304045.1. NCBI lineage: Bacteria > Pseudomonadati > Pseudomonadota > Betaproteobacteria > Burkholderiales > Comamonadaceae > Variovorax > Variovorax sp. Varisp85. The sequence goes on along the minus strand of NZ_JBGLYN010000009.1, from coordinate 64,581 downwards.
TGGCACCGGTGGAATCGTGGGGGCTTACCGACTTGCGGCGCGACAGCTCCCAGGTGCGGGCACTGTAGCGGAACGGCTTGCTCGTGAGCGCGCCGACCGGGCAGATGTCGATCATGTTGCCCGACAGTTCGGAGTCGACCGAGTCGCCGAGGAAAGTTTCGATTTCGGAGTGCTCGCCGCGGTGCGACATGCCGAGCTCCATCACGCCGGCCACTTCCTGGCCGAAACGGACGCAGCGCGTGCAGTGGATGCAGCGGCTCATCTCCTCCATGCTGATCAGCGGGCCGACGTCCTTGTGGAACACGACGCGCTTTTCTTCCTCGTAGCGCGAGGAAGAACCGCCGTAGCCCACGGCCAGGTCCTGCAGCTGGCATTCGCCGCCCTGGTCGCAGATCGGGCAGTCCAGCGGGTGGTTGATCAGGAGGAACTCCATGACCGACTGCTGCGCCTTGATGGCCTTTTCGCTCTTGGTGCGAACGATCATGCCCTGCGTGACGGGCGTGGCGCAGGCCGGCATCGGCTTGGGCGCTTTTTCCACGTCGACCAGGCACATGCGGCAGTTGGCCGCGATGCTGAGTTTCTTGTGATAGCAGAAGTGCGGGATGTACGTGCCCGCCTTGTCGGCCGCATGCATCACCATGCTGCCTTCGGTCACTTCGACCTTCTTGCCGTCGAGTTCGATTTCGATCATGAGTATGTTTCTTCTCGCGCTCAGGCCTTGACAGGCGCCGTCGGGACGTGGCCCGGAATCAGGGCTTCGAACTCGTGACGGAAGTGCTTGATCATGGCGCGCACGGGCATTGCCGCCGCATCGCCGAGCGCACAGATGGTGCGGCCCATGATGTCCCCGGCAACGGAGTCCAGCAGTTGCATGTCGCTGGGCTTGCCCTTCCCGTTGTGGATGCGGTCCACCACGCGATAGAGCCAGCCGGTGCCTTCACGGCACGGCGTGCACTGGCCACAGGACTCGTGCATGTAGAAGTACGAGAGGCGCTTGAGCGACTCGACCATCGAGCGGCTGTCGTCCATGACGATCACCGCGCCCGAGCCCAGCATGGAGCCGGCCTTGGCGATGGAGTCGTAGTCCATGGTGCAGGCCATCATGATGTCGGCCGGCAGCACCGGCGACGACGAGCCACCGGGGATCACCGCCTTGAGCGTGCGGCCCTTGCGCACGCCGCCGGCCAGTTCGAGCAGCTTGGAGAACGGCGTTCCCATGGGCACTTCGTAGTTGCCGGGCAACTCGACGTCGCCGCTGACCGAGTAGATCTTGGTGCCGCCGTTGTTCGGCTTGCCGCATTCGAGGTAGGCCGGACCGCCGTTGTTGATGATCCAGGGCACCGCCGCGAAGGTCTCGGTGTTGTTGATGGTGGTCGGCTTGCCGTAGAGGCCGAAGCTCGCCGGGAACGGCGGCTTGAAGCGCGGCTGGCCCTTCTTGCCTTCGAGCGATTCGAGCAGCGCGGTTTCCTCGCCGCAGATGTAGGCGCCGAAACCGTGGGCGGCGTGCAACTGGAAGTTGTACGTGCTGCCCATGATCTTGTCGCCGAGGTAGCCGGCGGCGCGCGCCTCTTCGAGGGCTTCCTCGAAGCGGTCGTAGCTCTGGAAGATCTCGCCGTGGATGTAGTTGTAGCCCACGCTGATGCCCATCGCATACGCGGCGATGGCCATGCCTTCGATCACGATGTGCGGGTTGAACTGCAGGATGTCGCGGTCCTTGCAGGTACCGGGCTCGCCTTCGTCCGAATTGCAGACGAGATACTTCTGGCCCGGAAACTGGCGGGGCATGAAGCTCCACTTCAGGCCGGTCGGGAAACCCGCGCCGCCACGGCCGCGCAGGCCCGAGGCTTTCACCTCGGCGATCACCTGGTCGGGCGTGAGGCCCTCGGTGAGGATCTTGCGCAGCGCCTTGTAGCCGCCGCGTGCCTCGTAGTCGGCCAGCCGCCAGTTGGTGCCATTCAGGCCGGCATAGATCTGCGGCTCGATGTGGCGATCATGGAAACAGGTCTGGACGCCCGTGGCCTGGAACTGCTGGAGTACTTGCTCGGGCGACATCAGGCGGCCTCCCCTTTGACGGAGCCACGCAGGCCCTCGATGAGCTGGTCGAGCTTGTCGTTGCTCATGAAACTGCACATGGTGCGATCGTTGACCAGCATCACGGGCGAATCGGCACAAGCGCCCAGGCATTCGCTCTGCTGCAGCGTGAACAGGCCGTCGGCCGTGGTCTCGCCCATCTTGATGCCGAGCTTCTTCTCGAGGTGCACGAGGGCCGTGACGCCGTCACGCAACTGGCAAGGCAGGTTGGTGCACACGTTGAGCTTGAACTTGCCCACCGGATGCTGGTTGTACATGTTGTAGAAGGTCGTCACTTCATGCACGGCGATGGGCGCCATGCCGAGGTATTCGGCAATCTCGCGCTCACGCTGCAGGCTGACGTAGCCCTCGTCCTGCTGGACGATGGCGAGGCAGGCCATCACGGCGGATTGCTTGCCCGCTTCGGGGTACTTGGCGACCTCGCGCGCAAAGCGCTCGAGGATCTCGGCCTTCAACGGGGCCGAAGGGGCCGCGTCATGGTGATGGGTTGAGGAAGTCGTCATTCGCTCTTTCTCACCTGTCGATTTCACCGAACACGATGTCCATCGTGCCGATCACCGCGACAGCGTCGGCGATCATGTGACCGCGCGACATTTCGTCGAGGGCGGCGAGGTGCGGGAAACCAGGGGCGCGGATCTTCAGGCGGTACGGCTTGTTGGCGCCGTCGCTCACGAGATAGATGCCGAACTCGCCCTTCGGATGCTCGACGGCGGCATACGCTTCGCCTTCGGGCACATGGAAGCCTTCGGTGAAGAGCTTGAAATGGTGGATCAGTTCCTCCATGTTCGCCTTCATCGATTCACGCGCGGGCGCGGCGACCTTGTGGTTGTCGGTGATCACCGGGCCGGGATTGGCGCGCAGCCATGCCGAGCACTGCTGGATGATCTTGTTGGCCTGGCGCATTTCTTCCACGCGCACGAGGTAGCGGTCGTAGCAGTCGCCAGTCTTGCCCACGGGCACGTCGAACTGCATCTGGCCGTAGACGTCGTAGGGCTGCTTCTTGCGCAGATCCCATTCGACGCCCGAGCCACGCAGCATCGGGCCTGTGAAGCCGAGGTTCAGCGCGCGCTCCGGCGTGACCACGCCGATGCCCACGGTGCGCTGCTTCCAGATGCGGTTGTCGGTGAGCAGCGTCTCGTACTCGTCGACCATCTTCGGGAAGCGCTTGCAGAAGGCGTCGATGAAGTCGAGCAGCGACCCTTGGCGATCTTCGTTCAGGCGCTCGATGGCCTTCGCGTTCTTGATCTTGCTGACCTTGTACTGCGGCATCGCGTCCGGCAGGTCGCGATAGACGCCACCCGGACGGAAGTACGCCGCATGCATGCGCGCGCCGGACACGGCCTCGTACATGTCGAACAGGTCTTCACGCTCGCGGAAGCAGTAGATGAGCATGTTCATCGCACCACAGTCGAGACCGTGCGCGCCGAGCCACAGCAGGTGGTTCAGCAGGCGGGTGATCTCGGCGAACATCACACGGATGTATTGCGCACGGATCGGCACCTCGAGGCCCATCATCCGTTCGATGGCAAGGCAGTAGGCGTGCTCGTTGGACATCATCGACACGTAGTCGAGGCGGTCCATGTAAGGCAGCGACTGAATGAAGGTGCGCGACTCGGCGAGCTTCTCGGTGGCGCGGTGAAGCAGGCCGATGTGGGGGTCGGCGCGCTGGATCACTTCGCCGTCGAGCTCTAGCACCAGGCGCAGCACGCCGTGAGCGGCCGGATGCTGGGGGCCGAAGTTGAGGGTGTAGTTCTTGATTTCGGCCATATCAGTGCAAACCGCCGCCGTAGTTGTCTTCGCGGATCACGCGCGGCGTGATTTCCCGCGGCTCGATCGATACCGGCTGGTAGACCACGCGCTTCTGTTCTTCGTCGTAACGCATCTCGACGTGACCCGACACCGGGAAGTCCTTGCGGAACGGGTGGCCGATGAAGCCGTAGTCGGTCAGGATGCGGCGCAGGTCGTCGTGGCCATCGAACACGATGCCGTACAGGTCGAAGGCTTCGCGCTCGAACCAGGTGGCGGCGCTCCAGACGGGCTGGAGCGAATCGACCACGGGCAGGTCTTCGCTCGGCGCAAACACCTTGAGGCGCACGCGCTGATTGAGGCTCACCGACAGCAGGTGCGTGACGACGCCGTAACGCTCGCCCTGCCACTCGCCCTCGCGGTAGTCGGAATAGTCCATGCCGCAAAGGTCGATCAATTGCTCGAAGCGGCAGCCGGGCGCGTCGCGCAGCAGCAAGGCGGCTTCGATGTAGTCGGCGGCACCAACCACCACGGTCACCTCTTCCAAGGCAAGCGTCACGCTCCTGGCCTTGGCGCCAAGCGTCTCGGCAATGGTGGCGCGCAGCACCTCCGGCGAAATTGCAAAGTCAGTCATCGTCGGCAATCTCTCAGGCGCGGGCAATGGTGTTGGTGCGGCGAATCTTCTGCTGCAACTGGATCACGCCGTAGAGCAATGCTTCGGCGGTGGGCGGGCAACCCGGAACGTACACGTCGACGGGCACGATGCGGTCGCAGCCGCGCACGACCGAATAGCTGTAGTGGTAGTAGCCACCGCCATTCGCGCACGACCCCATCGACAGCACCCAGCGCGGCTCGGGCATCTGGTCATAGACCTTGCGCAGGGCCGGCGCCATCTTGTTGCACAGCGTGCCCGCCACGATCATCAGATCGGACTGGCGCGGACTCGGACGAAACAGCATGCCGAAACGGTCGATGTCGTAGCGGGCAGCACCCGCGTGCATCATTTCGACCGCACAACATGCGAGGCCGAATGTCATCGGCCAGAGAGATCCGGTCTTCGCCCAGTTCACCACCGAGTCGTAGGTGGTGGTGACGAAACCTTCTTTGAGAACGCCTTCAATGGCCATCGTGTGCTTTCCTTGTCATTCCCAGTCGAGCGCGCCTTTTTTCCACTCGTAGGCGAAGCCCACGACAAGGATGGCGAGAAAGATCATCATGGCCCAGAAGCCGATAGCGCCAATCTCCTTGAGCGCGATGGCCCAGGGGAAGAGAAAGGCAATTTCGAGATCGAACAGGATGAAGAGAATCGCGACGAGGTAGTAGCGCACGTCGAACTTCATGCGCGCGTCCTCGAAGGCCTCGAAGCCACACTCGTAGGGAGCATTCTTCGCGGCGTCCGGCCGATTGGGGCCGAGGATGTATCCGATGACCTGAGGGGCGACGCCTACGCCGACTCCGACCAGAATGAACAAAAGGACGGGGAGGTAGGAGTCGAGATTCATCGAGAGTTTTTCACCGCTTGCCACCGGCAAGAAGAACCCCTGGATGAGGTTTTCTGCCGATGAGATTTGGTGCGGTCGGCGAGACTCGAACTCGCACAGCTTTCGCCACTACCCCCTCAAGATAGCGTGTCTACCAATTTCACCACGACCGCGGTTTTTTGCTGTTCGGATGGCATGAGGTACCTGCAAGAGGCATTTGGCTTTCCGAACAGATTTAGAGTTTACCCTGAAATGAAGCCATTTCTCACGGGCAACTCATGAAAACGAGTTGATTACTTGCCGGGGATCTGGCCCGCACCCGAAACCGGGGCTACAGGAGCCGAAGCGGGGGCGCTGGGAGCTGCCGCGCCAGGAATTTCACCAGCCGCACCGGAAGCCGGCGCAGCAGGTGCACCCACCGCGGCGCGCTCCAGAAGACTGCCGCCGCCTGCGGGACGTGCATGGCTGAAATAGGCCAGCAGCAGCGTGCAGGCGAAGAACACGGCAGCAAGCACGGCCGTTGTGCGCGAGAGAAAGTTGGCACTGCCGCTGGCGCCGAACAGGCTGCCGGCGCTGCCGCTGCCGAAGGCTGCGCCCATGTCGGCGCCCTTGCCATGCTGGACCAGGATCAGGCCGATCATTGCGAGGGCTGCCAGCATCTGCACGCCGACCAGAAGGTTGAGGACCACGTTCATTCGTTCTTACTCCTAAGTGATACAGCCGTTGCGCATTCAGCGCGCAGCGGCAGAAATGATCTGCAGAAAATCGGGCGCCTTGAGCGACGCGCCACCGATAAGGCCGCCGTCGATGTCGGCCTGCGCCAGCAGTTCGGCGGCATTGGCCGCATTCATGCTGCCGCCATAAAGAATCTGGATGCCCGCTGCATGCTCGCTCGCCGCGTGATGCAGTTGCGCGCGCAGCACGGCATGCACCGCTTGCGCCTGCTCCGGCGTGGCCGTCTTGCCGGTGCCGATGGCCCAGACGGGCTCATACGCCACGACGATCTCGCTGATGCAATGGCCGTTCACGTGAATCACTGCAGCCAGCTGGCGCTTGACGACCTCTTCGGTCCGCCCCGCTTCGCGCTGCGCCAGCGTTTCGCCGACACAGACGATCGGCGTGATGCCATTGGCCAATGCCGCAGCGGTTTTCGCCGCCACGGCCTCATCGGTCTCGCCATGGTATTGCCGGCGCTCCGAGTGACCGACGATCGCATAGCGCACGCCGAAATCCTTCAGCATCGCCGCCGATTGCTCGCCGGTGAATGCACCTTGCGGATGCGCCGAGATGTCCTGCGCACCGAGCGCCAGTGCCGGCGAGCCCGCCAGCAGCGATTGCAGCTGGGCGAAGTACGGCGCGGGCGCGCACAGCGCCACGTCGCACGCGGCCGGGCTTGCGGCCAGGCCTTGCTGCAAGGCTTTCACCAGCGCCTCGTTGGCAGCGAGGCTGCCGTTCATCTTCCAGTTGCCGGCGATCAGCTTCTTCTTGGTTGTCATCGCGTTCTTCCCGTCACCATGTCAGCACGATCTTGCCGATGTGCTGGTTCGATTCCATCAGCGCATGAGCCTGGGCTGCGCCGCTAGGCTCGCCCGCTGCTGCAAAGGTGCTGTGGATCACGGGCTTGATGGCACCGCTTTCCAGCAGCGGCCACACCTTTTCGCGCAGGGCCTTGGCAATGGCGCCCTTGAAGGCCACCGGCCGAGGCCGCAGCGTCGAGCCGGTGATCGTGAGGCGCCTGCGCAGCACGAGGCCCGCATTGATCTGGCTCTTCACGCCGCCCTGCACCGCGATGATCACGAGCCGGCCGTCTTCGGCCAGGCACTCGATCTCGCGCGCCACGTAGTCGCCTGCAACCATGTCGAGGATCACGTCCACGCCCTTGCCGCCGGTGAGCTTCTTCGCCTCTTCGACGAAATCGCTCGTGCGGTAGTTGATGGCGTGGTCAGCCCCCAGCTTCTTGCAGGCTTCGCACTTGTCGTCGCTGCCGGCCGTGACGATCACCGTCGCACCCAGCGCCTTGGCGATCTGGATCGCCGTGACGCCGATGCCGCTCGAGCCGCCCTGGATCAGCAGCGTCTCGCCTTTTTGCAGACGGCCGCGTTCGAACACATTGCTCCACACGGTGAAGAAGGTTTCGGGCAGCGAGGCCGCATCGACATCGCTCCAACCCTTCGGCACCGGCAGGCATTGCGCCACGGGCGCCACGCACAGCTGCGCATAGCCACCGCCAGCGATCAACGCACAGACACGATCACCAACCTTGAACCCCGCCTCGGCCAGCGCCGCGGCATCGCCAGAGACGATCTCGCCGGCCACCTCGAGGCCCGGCAGATCGGATGCACCCGGCGGCACCGGATAGTGGCCCATCCGCTGCAGCACGTCGGGCCGGTTGACACCACTGGCCGCAACGCGAATCAGCAGCTCGCCCACACCCGCCACCGGATCGGGACGATCGGCCACGCGCAGCACCTCAGGGGCGCCGTACGAAGTGATTTCAATGGCTTTCATGGTCTTTCGGCCTCCAACGCCCGCAGATGGGGCGAAGCTTGACGTTCAAAAGATTGCAACGGCGGCAGTGAACCGCCGTTGCGCCCTTCTTACTCCTGAGGCTCGCGCGGGGCCTGCGACTGCTCGCTGGCCGGAGCCTGCTGCTGGTCGTTGAAGCGCGGTGCGCGCTCGCCACGATCGCCGCCGCGGTCACCACCACGGTCGCCACGGTCCGAGCGCTCGCGGCGGTCGCCGCCACGGTCGCCGCGATCACCACGGTCTTCACGCGGCGGGCGCTCGCTGTATTCCATGCCGGCCGGACGCTCGGTCAGGGCCTTCATGGACAGCTTGACGCGGCCCTTTTCGTCGGTTTCCAGAACCTTGACCTTCACGATCTGGCCTTCGCTCAGGTAGTCGGTCACCTTCTCGACGCGTTCGTGCGCGATCTGGCTGATGTGCAGCAGGCCGTCCTTGCCGGGCAGCAGGTTGATGAGCGCACCGAAGTCCAGGATCTTGGTGACCGGGCCTTCGTAGACCTTGCCGATTTCGACTTCGGCCGTGATCTGCTCGATGCGCTTCTTGGCCAGTTCGGCCTTTTCCGGGTCGGTCGAGGCGATGGTGATGGTGCCGTCTTCGTCGATGTTGATCGTCGTGCCGGTTTCTTCCTGCAGGCCGCGGATGACCGAGCCGCCCTTGCCGATCACGTCGCGGATCTTCTCGGGGTTGATCTTCAGCGTGGTCAGGCGCGGGGCGAAGCTGGAGACTTCGGCCTTGGCCTCGCCCATGGCTTCCTGCATCTTGCCCAGGATGTGCATGCGCGCTTCCTTGGCTTGCGCCAAGGCGACCTGCATGATTTCCTTGGTGATGCCCTGGATCTTGATGTCCATCTGCAGCGCGGTGATGCCGTTGGTGGTGCCCGCAACCTTGAAGTCCATGTCGCCCAGGTGATCTTCGTCGCCCAGGATGTCGGTCAGCACCGCGAAGCGGTTGTCTTCCTTGATCAGGCCCATGGCGATACCGGCCACGTGCGCCTTCATGGGCACGCCCGCGTCCATCATCGAGAGGCAGCCGCCGCAGACCGAAGCCATCGACGAGGAGCCGTTCGACTCGGTGATTTCCGACACCACGCGCACGGTGTACGGGAATTCTTCCTTGGTCGGCAGCACGGCGACGAGCGCGCGCTTGGCGAGGCGGCCGTGGCCGATTTCGCGGCGCTTGGTCGAGCCCATGCGGCCCACTTCGCCGGTGGCGAAGGGAGGCATGTTGTAGTGGAACAGGAAGCGGTCTTCGTACTCGCCGGCCAGCGCGTCGATGCGCTGTGCATCGCGTTCGGTGCCGAGCGTGGTGATGACCAGCGCCTGGGTTTCACCGCGCGTGAACAGGGCCGAACCGTGGGTGCGCGGCAGCACGGAGTTGCGGATCTCGATAGGGCGCACGGTGCGCGTGTCGCGGCCGTCGATGCGGGGCTCACCCGACAGGATCTGGCTGCGCACGATCTTCGATTCGATGGCGAACAGCAGGTCGTTGACCTTGCCGGCGTCGAAGGGCTCGCCGCTTTCCTTCAGCGTGTTCATCACGCTGGCATTGGCTTCGCGCAGGGCCTGCGTGCGGGCTTGCTTGCTGCGAATTTGATAGACGGCGCGCAGCTTCTCTTCGGCCAGGCCCTTGACCTTGGCGACGAAGGCTTCGTCTTCTGCGGGTGCCTGCCAGTCCCACACCGGCTTGCCGGCGTCGCGCACGAGGTCATGGATCGCGTTGATGGCAATGTTGGCTTGTTCGTGGCCGAACACCACGCCACCCAGCATGACTTCTTCGCTGAGTTGCTGGGCTTCGGACTCGACCATCAGCACGGCGGCTTGCGTGCCGGCGACGACGAGGTCCATCTGCGAATCCTTGCGGGCGGTCTGGCCCGGATTCAGCACGTACTGGCCATTGATGTAGCCCACGCGGGCGGCGCCGATCGGGCCGCTGAACGGAATGCCGGAGATGGCGAGCGCTGCGCTCACGCCGATCATGGCGGCGATGTCGGCATCGACTTCAGGGTTGAGCGACACGGTGTGAATGACCACGTGCACTTCGTTCAGGAAGCCTTCGGGGAACAGCGGGCGGATCGGACGGTCGATCAGGCGGCTGGTCAGCGTTTCATGTTCGCTGGGCTTGGCTTCGCGCTTGAAGAAGCTGCCGGGGATCTTGCCCGCGGCGTAGGTCTTCTCGATGTAGTCGACGGTCAGCGGGAAAAAATCCTGGCCGGGCTTGGCCGACTTGGAGGCGACCACGGTCGCCAGGATCACGGTGCCGTCGATGTCGACCAGCACGGCGCCATTGGCCTGGCGGGCGACTTCGCCCGTTTCCATGACGACGGTCTTGTCGCCCCATTGGAAGGACTTGGTGACTTTGTTGAAGAGGCTCATGTTTGCTCCTGTTTTAGTAGCGAACCACTCAGGGTTCGCAAGGGGCGGAGGCTGTCTCAGAACACGATGCCATTCCAGCGAAGCTCGGAGGGAACTTCATTGGAATGACACAGCTTCGCTCTGTTTGGCACTCCGAAAGTGGATCGCGAAGTAAAAAACGCCTGAGCTAGCGGACTAACCCAGGCGTTTTTTCATGCGATTCGATTTACTTGCGCAGACCCAGCTTGGCGATCAGCGCGGTGTAGCGGTCGGCGTCCTTGGACTTGAGGTAGTCGAGGAGCTTGCGGCGGCGGCTCACCATGCGCAGCAGGCCGCGACGGCCGTGGTGGTCCTTGGCGTGCGTCTTGAAGTGGGGGGTGAGCTCGTTGATGCGGGCGGTCAGCAGTGCGACTTGCACTTCGGGGCTGCCGGTGTCGTTGGCGGCGCGGGCGTTGTCCTTGACGACTTCGGCCTTGATGGAGGCTGCGATCATGATGATTTCCTTGGTTCCTAGGTGTTTGACTTGCGGTGAGCGCTGGAACTGCCCTCACCGTGCGCCTTGCGGCATGCAAAGCCTTGGAATTATAGCTCGCCCCCAGGCTGCGCGCACTTCGTGTCGCTTCGCCTACCCCCTACCGGGGGCAACACCTGCGGCCCGGCAAAGCCGGTTCCGCGGTGTTTCACGAAGGGGTCGCCGCCGGACTGAGCCTCTTTCCTCCCTTGCCATCGAACGAAGCCAGGCCTACCGCGCCGAGCACGCAGGCGGCCCCACCGATCTGCGCCAGACTGATACCTTCCCCCAACCAGAGGGCCGCCAGTATCAGTGCGGAAACCGGCAGGAGCGCAGTGAATAGCGCCGCTTCGGCCCCTTTCAGCCGCGCCGATCCGGCAAACCAGAGGACGAAGCCCAGCACCGTCGGCACCAGCGCGTAGTAGGCAACGCCGATCAGCGCATCGTTCGGCAACGGATGTTCCCAGGCCCGCTCGAACAGCGTCGGAACCAGCGACAGCAGGAGCCCGAAGGCTGCCATCAGCGTCGACAGCGCCAGGGGGCGCACCGGCACGCGCAGCCGCTTGTTGAGCAGGATGAACATTGCCTCACACACGACCGCACCCAGTATCAGCAGGTTGCCGGCGAACGCCGCGGCCGATTTGGAGTCCCCTGCGGAGCCTTCGCCCGGCCAGCTGATTGCCAGCACCCCTGCCGTCGCCAGCACGATGCTGCCCACCAGATATCGCCCCGGCCGCTCGCGCAAAGCCAGCACCGCCGCCAGCGCCGCAACGGCAGGCAGCGTCCCGGCCACCACGCCCGCGCTGGCGGCCGGCGCCCACCTCACACCAAGGATCAGCAGCACCGTATAGCCCACGCTGCCCAAACCCGCCTGGAACAAGAGCAGCACCAGGTCGCGCCGGTCGGGGCGAGGCCAAGGCGTGCGCGTCAGCCGCAGCAGCAGGAGAAACACCGGCAGCGCCATCGCAAACCGCAGCGCGGTCGCGGTGAACGGAGGGAGTCCGCCTGCGATGACCTTGCTGGCCACCACCGTGCTGCCCACCGTGACCATCGCCAGCGCGCACAGCGCCATTCCCTTCAACCGTTCCGACATGCCAGACCTTTCGCCTTCGAGAAAAGTCCGAGCTTCGCGGTCCGGTCGCGCCGCGTATTGAACGAAATTGCAGACGGCCGGATCAGCCCTTGCGCTGCGGCTGCTCCGCCAGCCAGTTGCGCAGGCGCTCCACGCCCTTCACCAGCCGCTGCGGGTCTTTCGAGGCAAAGCACCAGCGCAGCCATCCCTGCGCCTCGGGCGCGAAGGCATTGCCCGGCGCGAGCCCCAGGCCCGCCTCGGCGACCAGCCGCTTGGCCACTTCGAGCGAATCGCCGAAGCCTTCGAGCCGGAAGAAGGCATACATGCCACCCTTGGCCGAAGCCACCTGCACGCCCGGCAGCGCCGCCAGCAGCGGCACCAGCGTGTCGCGGCAGTGCTTCAGGTGCGCCACCACGCGCGGCGTGATCTCGCTCGTGTGTTCGATGGCAGTGATGGCGGCGCGCTGCGTGAACACGCTGGCGCACGAGGTGTTGAACTCGATCAGCTTGCCGATGTCGTCCACCATCGACGACGGCAGCACCAGCCAGCCCAGGCGCCAGCCCGTCATCAGGAAGCTCTTCGAGAAGCTGTGCGTGACGACGAGCCGGTCGTCGGGCTTCGAGATGTCGAGGAAGCTCGGCGCGCAGGCATTGGGCGTCGGCTCGTAGTACAGGCGCTCGTACACCTCGTCGGCGAGGATCCACGTGCCGGTCTGGCGGCAGTGGTCGAGCACGGCCTGCTGCTCGTCGCGCGTCATGGTCCAGCCCGTGGGATTGTTGGGCGCGTTGACGATCAGCAGCTTCGTCTTCGAAGTGACCGCCGCGCGCAGCGCGGGCAGGTCGAGCGTCCACTGCCCGTTCACCGGCACCAGCGGCAAGGTACGAACGCGCGCGCCCATGATGGCGGGCTGAGCCGTCAGGTTGGGCCACACCGGCGTCACGGCGACCACTTCGTCGCCCGCATCGACCAGCGCCTGCACCGCGAGCATCAGCGCGCTCACGCCGCCCGAGGTGACGGCGATGCGAGAGGCATCGACCGCCGGATGCAGCCCGCTCGTGTAGCGCGCGATGGCTTCGCGCAGCTCGGGCAGGCCAAGGTTGTGGGCGTAGAAGGTCTCGCCTCGCTGCAGCGAATCGATGGCCGCCTGGCGGATCACCTCGGGCGTGACTTCGTCGCTTTCGCCGAACCAGAAGGCCAGCACGTCGTCGCGGCCCATGCCGGCGTTGGCGACTTCGCGGATCTTCGACGCTTCAAGCTGATGGATCGCAGAACGCATGGAAATACCTTTCTTTTTCAGGAACGCCGCGGAACCGGCTTTGCCGGGCCGCAGGTGTTGCCCCCGGTGAGGGGGAGGGAGAAGCGACACGAAGTGCGCGAAGCCTGGGGGAGAGCCAAGTTCAAGGTTTCTTCATCTTGCACGAGGTCGGCAGTTCGGCGCGCTCGGCGGGAATCGTCTTGACCACACGGAAGCCGTAGCCCGAGCCCTCGACGTCGAACTGCACGCCCGGCCTGCCCTGCCGGTCCATCACGCCGACGACGAGCTGCTGCTGGAACTGATGGTCCGTCGCGCGCATGCGCCCGCGCTGGCCGTACAGGCTCACGTCGGCCTGCTCCAGCGCGCGCGCCATCGGCACCGCGTCGGCACTGCCCGCACGCTCGATGGCCTGCACGAGCGCTTCGATCATCAGCTGCAGCCGCATGTGCACATAGTCGTCGGCCGGCTTCGGAAAGCGCGTGCGGAAGGCTCGGTAGAAGGTTTCGGACTGCGCCGTCTGCACGTTGGGCAGCCAGTCGGCCACGGCGATCACGCGGCCGATGCCCGCATCGCCGATGGCGGCCGGTGCCCCCAGCGCATTGCCGTAGAAGGTATAGAAAGTACCGTTGAAGCCCGCCTCGCGTGCCGCCTTCACGAGCAGCGTGAGGTCGTTGCCCCAGTTGCCCGTGACCACGGCCTGCGCGCCGCTCGCGATGATCTTGGTGGCGTAGGGCGCGAAGTCCTTCACCTTGCCCATCGGATGCAGTTCGTCGCCCACGATCTCCACGTCGGGGCGCTGCGCACCGAGCTGCCGGCGCGCCTCGCGCAGCACGGCCTGGCCGAAGCTGTAGTCCTGGCCGATCAGGTAGACGCGCTTGAGCGCGGCATCGTCCCTCACCACATCCATCAGCGCAGCCACGCGCATGTCGGCATGCGCGTCGAAGCGGAAGTGCCAGAAGCTGCAACGCTCGTTCGTGAGCGCCGGGTCGACGGCCGCGTAGTTGAGGAAGACCACGCGGCGCGCGGGGTCGCGCTCGTTGTTCTTGTCGATGGCGTCGACCAGCGCCGAGGCCGTGGCCGACGAATTGCCCTGCAGCACGATGCGCGCGCCGTCGTCCATCGCGGCGCGCAGCGCGGAAAGCGCCTCCTCGTTCTGCCCCTTGCTGTCGTAGCGGTCGAGCTGCAACGGACGCGCGCCGCCGGGCAGCTTCACGCCGCCGCGCGCATTCACGCGCTCCACCGCCCACAGCAGGTTGCGGAACACGGCCTCGCCGGTGTTGGCGAACGGGCCGCTCATGCTTTCGATCAGCGCCAGGCGAACGGGTGCGGGCGGGGCCGCCTGCGCCAGCGCGGCGAACGGCCTCGCGCATAGCGCCAGCGCCGCGAATTTCAAGGCCTCGCGACGCCAAATAAAGGGGAGATTCATTGTCTTGAAACGCGTGCCGATGCGCCTAGATGAGGTCTCAAGCGGCACTCACGATGGAACGGCCGCGCAGTGTAAGGGACACACATTCCTTGTCCCCATTGTGTTCACTCAGGAGTTCTTCACCATGCTTTTCGCCCCCACCCTTCGCACCGCCCGCTTCGCTCCCCGCGCCTATGACCGCGCCTTCGAACGCTTCGTGAACGATGCCTTCGCCGCCCCCCGCCGCTCCCCGCTGGTGGAACAGGACGACAAGAGCTGGACCCTCTCGCTGGACGTGCCGGGCCTTGCGCGCGAAGACCTCGCGATCAGCATCGAAGGCGCCGTACTGCGCATCGACAGCAAGGCCGAAGCCAAGCGCCAGTTCAAGGCCGCCTACGAGCTGCCGCAGGACATCGACGTGGCCACCAGCGAGGCCAAGCTCGAGAACGGCGTGCTCACGCTGAAGCTCGGCAAACTGGTGCCCGCGAGCCAGGCCGCACAGTTGCAAATCAACTAGTCTGGCCTATGCCCACAAGAAGAAAATGTTGGTAACGGCCTCGTTTTGACTTTAAACGAGCACCTTATTCACAATAGCGCTGAATAACGTCACATGATGTGACGTTTTCTTAGAACTTTTTTCTTCGTGGGCGTCTCGTAACGCACCGAATTCCCTGCCGGTGCGGTTCGGGTGCCCCCAAAAGGCACCATGAAAACGCACCTTCAACCTGCCAATCCCAACGAACAATCCGACACGCTCCTGGTGTTCCTGCCCGGGGCCTACCTGAAGCCCGACGAGTTCGAGCGCGAAGGGTTCATCGCCGCGGTGCGCGAGCGCCATCTGGCGGCGGACGCGCTGCTGGTGGACGCGGACGTTTCCTACTACTACGAGCAAACGCTGAGCGAGCGCCTGCACACCGAGGTCATCGAGCCCCAGCGTGCCAGGGGCTACAAGTCGATCTGGCTCGTGGGTATTTCCATCGGTGGCTTCGGCGCGCTGATCCACGAACTGGCGCGGCCGGGCTCGGTGGACGGCATCGTGGCACTCGCGCCCTACCTGGGGCGCCGGGTGCTCGGCGCGGAGATCAGGAAGGCCGGCGGCCTGCGCGCCTGGCAGGCGCCCACCGGACCGCAAGCCGACGAGGAGCCCGACCGCAAGCTCTGGCCCTTCTTCCAGCAGTACCTGGACGCCAAGCCGTCGAAGAACCTGCCGCCGCTGTACCTGGGCTTCGGGCTGGACGACCGCTTTGCCAGCAACCACAAGCTGCTGGCCGACGCCCTGCCGCCGGGGCGCGTCTTCACGATCGAGGGCGGCCACGACTGGCCGCAATGGCGCCAGCTGTGGCGCAATGTGCTGGACGTGCTGCCGCTGCCGGCAATCGGCCGCTCGCGGCAGCCGGCTACGCAGCCTCCGGCAGCGGCGCCTCAGCCGACGAGAGCGACGCCATGGGCCATCGCGGCTTGACGTCGAAGGCATAGCGCTCGCTCGCCTGCGACAGCCCGGACTGCAGGCGCATCGCCGCAGCCATGGCGATCATGGCGCCGTTGTCGGTGCACAGGTGCAACTCGGGGTAGTGCACACGCACCTTGCGCTTTGCGCACGCGGCATTCAGCTGTTCGCGCAGATTCCTGTTGGCCCCCACCCCGCCCGCCACCACCAGCCGCTTGAGTCCGGTCTGGTCGAGTGCCGCGAGCGACTTCTTCAGCAGCACCTCGACGATGGCCGCCTGCGTGGACGCCGCCAGATCGGCCTTGTTCGCCTCGAGCTGGTCGCCGAGCTTCTTGGCCTGCGTGAGCACGGCCGTCTTCAGGCCGGCAAAGGAAAAATCGAGATCGCCGCTGTGCAGCAGCGGCCGCGGCAGCTTGAAGGCCGTTGCGTTGCCGCCTTCGGCCAGCTTCGCGAGCCACGGTCCGCCGGGGTACGGCAAACCCATGAGCTTGGCGCTCTTGTCGAAGGCCTCGCCGGCCGCGTCGTCGATGGTTTCGCCGAGCAGCTCGTAGCGGCCCACGCCGTCCACCCGCATCAGCTGCGTATGGCCGCCCGACACCAGCAGCGCGACGAACGGAAACTCCGGCGGATCGGCGCTCAGGAAGGGCGACAGCAGATGTCCCTCTAGGTGATGCACCCCCAGCACCGGCTTGCCAAGCGCCACGCCGAGCGCGCAGGCCACGCCGGCCCCCACCAGCAGCGCGCCCGCCAGGCCCGGCCCGCGCGTGTAGGCCACCACGTCGATCTCGGCCAGCGAGCGTCCGGCTTCGGCCATGACCGTCTCGGTCAACGGCAGCACGCGGCGGATGTGGTCGCGGCTGGCCAGCTCGGGGACCACGCCGCCGTAGGCCTGGTGCATGGCGATCTGGCTGTGCAGCGCGTGCGAACGCAGCATCGGCAGCGCGCTGCCGTGCGACTCGACCAGCGCCACGCCGGTTTCATCGCAGGATGATTCGATTCCCAACAAGAGCATGGCGCCGAGTGTAGGCGGCGCCCCGTGCGGCCGCCCGCGAAGGGGCAAACGGCGTCCTGCAAGGCACGGATGTTGCAGTGAGAGGGTCAGCGCCCCTCCCACCATGAAATCCGGACTGAGTTTTCTGATCGCCGCCCGCCGTTGCGAGATCGACGAGCTGGACCGGCTCGCCCGCACCAGCGAGCTGGTGGGTGTGATCGGCCGCCTCGTCCACGCGCTGCAGCGCGAGCGGGGCATGTCGAACATGTTCCTCGCGTCGCACGGCGGCCGCTTCGCAGACCAGCGCGGCCCGCAGATCGCCGAATGCATGGCGCTCGAGCAGGAGGTGCGCGCCGGCTTCGACCAGCTCGAAGCCGACGACCACCGCGGCGCTGGCGCCGGCCACAGCGCGCGCCTGTTCAGCCGCATCGCCTGGGTGCTCCCGGGCCTGGACGCCCTGCCTGCGCTTCGCCGCCGCATCGATGCGCTCGAACTGAAGCCTGCGCAGTCCACCGCCGCCTTCGCCAAGCTCGTTGCCGGCCTGCTGTCGGTGGTGTTCGAAGCCGCCGACGGCGCCACCGACCCCGAAATCTCGCGCCTGCTGGTCGCGATGTTCAACTTCATGCAGGGCAAGGAATTTGCCGGCCAGGAGCGCGCCTTCGGTGCCGCCGCACTGGCGCTGGGCCGCAGCGACGAGGCGCAGCGCCTGCAGTGGCAGCACCTGATCGAGTCGCAGGAGCGCTGCTTCCAGGTGTTCACCGATTTCTCTGGCCAGGCCGTGCTCGCGCTCTGGCGCAGCAGCCAGCCTGACGCCGAAGTGGCAGAGCTCGAACGCATCCGCCGGCGCGGCGCCACCTCCGCCCCGGCCGACGTACCGCTGAGCCAGGCCTGGTTCGACTGCTGCACCCGCCGCATCGACGCCATGAAGACCGTGGAAGAGCGCCTGGCCGCAGTCTTGCGCGCACTGTGCGAGCGCAAGACCGCGCAGGCGCGCAGCGAGTTGCAGGACTACCGGCAGCTGCTGGACACGCTGGCGCCGCAGGCCGGCGCCCTGTTCTTCGACGACGCCGACGCGCAGGCCGCCACGCCCGCCCAGTTCGGCCGCCACCTCGAACGCTCGGTGCTCGACATGGTCCAGGAGCAGTCGCACCGCCTGCAGGCCATGAGCGACGAGCTCGAAACCGTGCGCGCCTCGCTCAATGAACGCAAGATCGTCGAGCGCGCCAAGGGCCTGCTGATGGCGCACCGCCGGCTCAGCGAGGAAGAGGCGCACAAGATGCTGCGCCAGACCGCCATGAACCAGAAGCGGCGGCTGGTCGACGTGGCCGAGTCGATGCTGGCAATGGCCGACTACCTGCCCATGCTCGACCGCGCGCCCTCTCGCTGAAGCGCCCCCGGCCGTTCAACTTGGTGCAGTGCACAACAACCGTGCGATCGGCGCTGCGCGGCCCGATCGGGCCCTCGCCCGTGCTGCGCCACTGCATCGAGCTACTTTCTTGATAGCAGCACCCAGGTCCTGAAGGCTGGCACACCGCTTGCAAGCATTTCGTTCACAGGCCCCCAATGGGTCTTCAGGCAGGCGGCACCCAACGGCGGGTGCTTGCTACCGAACCGGACAAAGGCGTCCCCATCCCGCAAGGGCTCGTTTTCGAGCAGCCCCTGCGCGGTGCGGACGCCTTTTTTGTTTTTGTCTTTTGTTTGTTCGCCTTCAACCGGAGCCCCGCCCATGACCGACCTGCTCACAACCCGCCTCAGCCGACGCCGCGTCCTGCAAGCCGCCGCCATCGGCGCCGTGGGCATCGAACCCGCGCTGCGCGCCGCCGTCTGGGCCCAGGGCTCGGACAAGCCCGAGAAGGAGGAAGTGAAGATCGGCTTCATCCCGCTGACCGATTGCGCCAGCGTGGTGATGGCCTCGGTGCTGGGCATCGACAAGAAGTACGGCGTGAAGATCGTCCCCAGCAAGGAAGCCAGTTGGGCTGGCGTGCGCGACAAGCTCTCCAACGGCGACATCGACATGGCGCACGTGCTCTACGGCCTGGTCTACGGCATGCACCTGGGCCTGAGCGGCCCGAAAAAGGACATGGCCGTGCTCATGACCTTGAACAACAACGGCCAGGCCATCACGCTGTCGAAGAAGCTCTCGGACAAGGGTGCGGTCGATGCGGCCTCGCTCGCCAAGCTGATCGCAACGGAGAAGCGCGAATACACCTTCGCACAGACCTTCCCCACCGGCACGCATGCCATGTGGCTGTACTACTGGCTCGCCTCGGCCGGCATCGACCCGTTCAAGGACGTCAAGAACATCACCGTGCCGCCGCCGCAGATGGTGGCCAACATGCGCGTGGGCAACATGGACGGCTACTGCGTGGGCGAGCCCTGGGGCCAGCGCGCCATCATGGACGGCATCGGCATCACGGCCATCACCACGCAGGACATCTGGAAGGACCACCCCGAGAAGGTGCTTGGCTGCACCGCCGAGTTCGCGAAGAAGTACCCGAACACCGCACGCGCCGTGACGGCCGCCATCCTCGAGGCCGGCAAGTGGATCGACACCGGCCTGCAGAACAAGAACAAGATGGCCGAGACCATCGCCGACAAGAGCTACGTCAACACGAGCGTGGACGCCATCAACCAGCGCATCCTGGGCCGCTACACCAACGGCCTGGGCAAGAGCTGGGACGACCCCAACCACATGAAGTTCTACAACGGCGGCGCCGTGAACTTCCCGTACCTGTCGGACGGCATGTGGTTCCTCACGCAGCACAAGCGCTGGGGCCTGCTGAAGGAACACCCCGACTACCTGAAGGTGGCCACCGAGATCAACCGCATCGACATCTACAAGCAGGCTGCCGCAGCCACGCAGACGCCGGTGCCCAAGGAAACGATGCGAACCAGCAAGCTGTTCGACGGCTCGGTCTGGGACGGCAAAGACCCAAAGAAGTACGCCGAGTCCTTCAAGCTTCATGCATAGGGAGAACAACATGGTCAGCGCAGTCTTTCACTCGCCGCTCGAAGCGACCACCGCGCAGGTGACGCAGGCGGCCCCTTCCGTCGCCGCCAGGCCGGCAGCCCCCAAGCCCGCACCCGCCCCGGCGCCCGAGCCCCGGGTGCGCACGCCCATCGACCTGCGCGCCTTCTGGATGCGCGTGCTGCCGCCGCTGGCGGGCTTCGGCCTGCTGCTGCTGATCTGGGAAGTGGTGGCCATGAAAAGCACCACCGGCTTCCCCACGCCCGCAGCCACCTGGCAGCAGGCCGTGACGGTGTTCAGCGATCCGTTCTACAGCAAGGGCCCGAACGACCAGGGCGTGGGCTGGAACGTGCTCTCGTCGCTGCAGCGCGTGGCGCTGGGCTTCGGGCTGGCGGCGCTGGTCGGCATTCCGGCCGGCTTCGCCATCGGGCGCTTCGAATTTCTCGCGCGCATGTTCAACCCGCTGATCAGCCTGCTGCGCCCGGTGTCGCCACTGGCCTGGCTGCCCATCGGCCTCTTGGTGTTCAAGGGCGCCAACCCGGCGGCCATCTGGACCATCTTCATCTGCTCTATCTGGCCGATGGTCATCAACACGGCCGTGGGCGTGCAGCGCGTGCCGAGCGACTACATGAACGTGGCCAAGGTGCTGAACCTCAGCGAATGGAAGATCCTCACCAAGATCCTGTTCCCCGCCGTGCTGCCCTACATGCTGACCGGCGTGCGCCTGGCCGTGGGCACCGCGTGGCTGGTGATCGTGGCGGCCGAGATGCTCACGGGCGGCGTCGGCATCGGCTTCTGGGTGTGGGACGAGTGGAACAACCTCAACGTCGCCAACATCATCATCGCGATCTTCGTGATCGGCATCGTCGGCCTGGTGCTGGAGTTCGCGCTCATCAAGCTCGCAACGGCGTTCACATTCGAAGAGGTGAAGTCATGATCGACGACAGCAAGTACATCGAGATCCACGGGGTCGAGCAGGCGTTCAAGACGCCCAAGGGCCGCTTCGTCGCGCTGCGCGACGTGAACCTGAACGTGGCCAAGGGCGAGTTCATCACGCTCATCGGCCACTCGGGCTGCGGCAAGTCGACGCTGCTGAACCTGATTGCCGGGCTCACCACGCCCACCGAAGGCTCGCTGCTGTGCGCCAACAAGGAAATCAGGGGCCCCGGCCCCGAGCGCGCGGTGGTGTTCCAGAACCACTCTCTGCTGCCCTGGCTCACCTGCTTCGAGAACGTGTACCTCGCGGTCGAACGCGTGTTCGCAGCCACCGAAAACAAGGCGCAGCTGCGCGCGCGCACCGATGCGGCGCTGGCGCTGGTGGGCCTCACGCCCGCCGCGCAGAAGCGCCCCGGCGAAATCTCCGGCGGCATGAAACAGCGCGTGGGCATTGCACGCGCGCTGTCGATGGAACCCAAGGTGCTGCTGATGGACGAGCCCTTCGGCGCGCTCGACGCCCTCACCCGCGCCAAGCTGCAGGACGAGCTTCTGGCCATCGTGCAGAAGACGCACAGCACCGTGGTCATGGTGACGCACGACGTGGACGAGGCGGTGCTGCTGAGCGACCGCATCGTGATGCTGACCAACGGTCCGGCCGCCACCATCGGCGACGTGCTGGCCGTGGACATTCCGCGCCCGCGCAACCGCGTCGAGCTGGCCGAAGACCCGGCCTACGTGCACGCGCGCAAGGCGGTGATCGACTTCCTCTACACGCGCCAGGCGCACGTGGAGAAGGCCGCGGCCTGACAGATCGACACAGCGCCCAGGCGCGTCGAGCCATGCCTTCCTTCCAGCAAACACCGCGGAACCGGCTTTGCCGGGCCGCAGGTGTTGCCCCCTGCAAGGGGGTTGGCGTAGCGACACGCAGTGCGCGAAGCCTGGGGGTGTGCCAGTTTCACGACATGATCACCTGGAGGCTGTGCTCGTACGACGCCGTGAGGCGCTCGAAGGTGTCGACCAGCGCGTCGCTGGAGCGAACGAGCGTGGCGCGGCCATCGGCGCTGTCGAGCGCGTGCACGCCGCCGACCAGCCGCAGCCATTCGTCGCGGGCGCTGGCCAGCGCGGTGCGGATCTCCGTGGTGCTGAGCGGGGCGCGCTCGAGTTCGAGCAAGGCGGCCTCGAACTCGGCCATGGTGGGCACCAGCCGCGCGTTCGCGGCTTTCTCTTTCAGCGTGGCAGCGAGCAGCGCGTCTTTCGCCAACCGCTGCGCACGCATGCGCTGCCGTCCGCATATGTTGACGATGCGCAGCGCACGCCGCGCGCCCGAGGCTTCGAGCGCCTCGGTCAGCGCCTCCGCGGCCGAGAGCAGCACTTCGGCGCGCTGGTCGACGTCGGCCAGTCCCGCCGCCGTGGGCCGCGCCGTCAAGGCCGGAGCCAGCCCGCTCCAGGCGGCTTGCGCCTGTACGAGCGCCTGCGCGCCAGCCGCATCGAGCCCGAGGGCCGCCAGGTGATCGAGGTTCTGCTGCACCCGCTCGGCGGACTGCGTGCGCAGCACCCGCGCCCGCTGCGCATCGATGCTGCCCAGCAGCTGCGCCGCCACGCGCACCAGCCGCTGCGAGAGCATGCGCAACTGCCCGGCGCGGTTGATCGCGTCGGCCCACTGCGCCGCCTCGATGACCGAGCGCGACACCTCGCCGAGCCGCAGGTTGGCGTGCATCGCGGCGCCGCGCAGCAGGCCGAAGGCTTCGTCCTCGCCGATGCCGCGCGCGGACATCAGCAGGCCCTTGGCGCGGTCGACCCACTTGCGCTCGTCCATGCGGGTGCGCAGGCTCTCCAGTTCGGTGCGCAAGACGCTCTCGCGCTGCCAGCGGGCCTGGGCACGAGCGGCCAGCGCGGCGAGCGATGCGGCATCGACGGCATCGTTCTGCATCCACGCCTGCACGCCGAGCTGCACCAGCTCTTCGTGCTGCGCACCGCTCAACGGCTCGCCGACGAAGCTCAGCGCACACGGCGGCACGCCGGACCACGCGCGCAGCGCGTCGAGCAATGCGGGCGTGGGCAAAGGCAGGCAGATCAAGGCCTGGGCCGGGGCCAGCGCCTCGACCTGCCGCGCGAAGGTGCCCGCATCCGCGCAGCCGACCACCTCGAGACTGGCGTCGGACAGCGCCTGTGCAAGCGCCTCCGGCAGCACGGGGCCAGCAGTTTCATCGGGCAGGACAACGAGAAGGGGCATCTTGGAAAAGCGGTGTGGGAGCGCACCGCGAGCATAGGCCACGCCCGCGCGAATTCGCAGGCATGCCTCTTGCATGGAACGGACCGCGGTGTAACGAAGCACCGCTTTGGTGAGGCTGCAGGCTCCTGCATCCGGCTCGGCAACGCACATGCCGAGCGCACCCCCACGCCGACAGCGTCCGCTGCCGGCACTCCGTCTCCAACCCCGTCCGTCGACACGGCCCATCCAGGGTCAGGCCGCGGCTTTTTGCACCTTTGAACGCCATGTCCAGTTTCAAGAACTTCTTGCAGTCAGGCCACAGTCCGACGCTGTTCGCGGCCTTCCTGTACTTCTCGTTCTCCTGCTGCATCTGGGTGCTCAACGGCGCCATGGCGCCCTTCATCGGCGAAACCTTCAACCTCTCGCCGGCGCAGAAGGGCCTGATGCTGTCGGTGCCGATCATCGCGGGCGCGCTGATGCGTTTTCCACTCGGCATCCTCTCGCAGTACATCGGCCGCAAGAAGGCCACGCTGGTCGAGATGGGCCTGATTGCAGTGGCGATGCTGTTCGGCTTCTTCTTCGTGAAGAGCTTCAACAACCTGCTCGCCATGGGCGTGCTGCTGGGCATCGCGGGCGCGAGCTTCGGCGTGGCGCTGTCGCTGGGCTCGGGCTGGTTCCCGCCGCAGCACAAGGGCCTGGCCATGGGTCTGGTGGGCGCTGGCAACGTGGGCACCGCGGTGTCGGTGCTGGTGGCGCCGCCGCTCGCGCTGTGGCTGGGCTGGCAGGCGGTGTACGGCGTGGCCGCGGTCGCCATCCTGGTTCCCATGGTGGTGATGGTGGTGTTCGCCAAGGAACCGCCGGACGTGAACGCCCATTCGAGCTTCCGCGAGCACATCGCCTGCCTGTTCGAGAAGGACGGCTGGGTGTTCAGCCTGATCTACGGCGTGACCTTCGGCGGCTTCATCGGCCTGACGACCTTCCTGCCCTCCTACTACTACGACCAGTTCGGCGTGAGCAAGGTGCAGGCCGGCCAGCTAACCATGCTCGCGGCCTTCATGGGCGCGGCGGTGCGCATCGTGGGCGGCTGGCTTTCCGACCGCTGGGGCGGTGTGAACACGCTGACCGTTGTGCTGCTGGTGGTGGCCGTGAGCCTCGTGCTGGTGGGCGTCTCGTCGGGCTCGCTGGCCGTCACCACGCTGGTGCTGATCGTGTGCTTCGCCGCGCTGGGCGCGGGCAACGGCGCGCTGTTCCAGCTGGTGCCGCTGCGCTGGCCCGCAAGCACGGCAGTGGCCGGTTCGATGATCGGCGAGATCGGCGCGCTGGGCGGTGGCCTCGTGCCCAACGCCATGGGCCTGTCGAAGCAGTATCTGGGCAGCTACCTGTGGGGCTTCGTGTTCTTCGCGATGCTGTCGCTAGCGATGCTGGGCGTGATGCGCGTGATGCAGATCCGCTGGACCCGCACCTGGGCCGAGAAGGGTGGCCGAGCGCGCGTTGCACCGGTACATGCTTCGCCCGCAGTCAACAGCAACTCGCGGAAAGCTGCCCGGTCATGAACCGCCCCGCCGACCTCCGTTCAACGTGGCAGGAACAGGAGCCACACGATCAGCAAGAGGTTGAACAGCATCGACACGCCCAGCGCCAGCTGGTAGAGCGCAAGTGGGTCGCGGCGGATCAGCGGCGTGGCGGCGGGCGCGCTCACGGGGCGGGATGCACCGCGTTCGAGCGCGAGCAGCAGCTCCTCGGCGGTCTCGAAGCGCTCGCGCGGATCGCGGGCGACGGCCTTGCGCACCAGGTGGTCGAGCCAGATCGGCACGTCGGGCCGCAGGCGCGAGAGCGCGACCGGGTCTCGCCGGTAGCGCGCCACCTGGTAGGGCTCGATCTCGCCGTAAGGCAGGTGGCCGGTGAGCCACTGGTACAGCGTGACGCCGAGAGCGAACAGGTCGCTACCCGCATCGGCGACGCCACCCTCCTCCCATTGCTCGGGGTTGATGTAGCTCGGCGTGCCGGCATGCAGTTCGCGCTGCGCCGCGCTTTCGCGGCCGGACAGCGCCACCCCCAGGTCGATGATGCGCCAGCGGCCGTCCTCGCCCAGGTGCAGGTTGCCCGGCTTGATGTCGCGGTGCACCACGCCCTGGCGGTGCAGCCGGCCGAGCGCACGGCTCAGTGCGATGGCGGCGGCAACGACCTCGCCCACCGCGCCCCGCGCGTTCGCCTTGCGCAGCTGCTCCAGCGTACGGCCGCCGTGCCAGTCGAACACGATGTACAGCGCGCTCGCATCCGCGGCGCGCTCGTGCACGCGCACGAAGCCGTTGCCGCCGACGCGCAAACCGAGCCACGCCTCGTGCGCCAGCATCGCGCGCTCCTGCGGGTCGCCGGCGCGCGAGGGGTGCAGCGTCTTCAGCGCGACCAGCTCGCGCGTGGCCGGATGCCTGGCCTGGTACAGCAGGTGCACGCCGGTGTCGGCCACCAGCGCGGTGATGGCGTAGCCGTCGAGCACGTCGCCCACCTTCAGCGCGGGCGGTGGTGCGAGCCGGCGGCCGTCGCCGAGTTCGTCGTCGAGCTGCCGCGCGTCGAGCCCCACCACGCGGATGACCAGCGCCGTCGCGTTGTCGCGCGTGCCGGCCTCCAGCGCCGCGCGCACCAGCGCCTCGCTGGCCGCCTCGGCGTCGCCCTGCAAGGCGAGCGCGGCCACCTGCTGCGGCCTGAGCACGCCATGCACGCCGTCGGAGCTCAGCACGAAGCAGTCGCCCACGCGCACGTCGCCCTGCACGTAGTCGACGCGCACCTGGTCGTCCAGGCCGATGGCGCGCGTCAGGCGGCTGCGCATGTCGGGATGGTCGAAGGCATGGTCCTGAGTGAGCGGCACGGCCGGCTCGCCGCCCGCGCGAACGCGCCAGGCACGCGTGTCGCCCACGTGCGCCAGCGTGTAGCCCTGGCCATGCAGCACCAGCGCGGTGAGCGTGGTGAGCGCCGTGCCGCCGCCGTCCTTGCCCTGGCGCCGGCGGTTGTGGTCGGCCAGCCAGCCGTTCTGCGCGCCGATCAGGCGGTCGAGCGCGGCGGTCGGCTCCCAGGTATCGGGCGTGGCGAAGTAGTCGGCCAGCAGGCCCATCACCGTGGTCTGCGCCGCCTCGCGGCCGTGCCCGCCGCTGGACACGCCATCGGCAATGGCCGCGATGAGGCCGCGCGCCTCGTCGCCCCGCGGCGCATGCACCGCGCCGGCGAAGTCTTCATTCAGCTCGCGCGGTCCGCGCTGGCTGCTGTAGCCGATGTCCACTTCAAAGCTCATGGCGCGATTCTCCTCGCGCGCCGCGGGCACTCGCTTGCTTGATTCGACGAAAGGTAGGGCCCCATGAAGAAAATGAAACTCGTGATGGTCGGCAACGGCATGGCCGGCGTGCGCACGCTCGAAGAGCTGCTGAAGATCGCGCCCGACCTGTACGACATCACCGTCTTCGGCGCGGAGCCGCATCCCAATTACAACCGCATCCTGCTGTCGCCCGTGCTGGCCGGCGAGCAGACGGTCGACGAAATCGTGCTCAACAGCTGGGAGTGGTACAGCGACAACCACATCACGCTGCATGCCGGCAAGAAGGTGGTCGAGGTCGACCGCGTGAAGCGCATCGTGCGCGCGGAAGATGGCACCGAAGCCGCCTACGACCGCCTGCTGATGTGCACCGGCTCCAACCCCTTCATGCTGCCGGTGCCAGGCAAGGACCTGAAGGGCGTGATCGCCTACCGCGACATCGCCGACACCGACTACATGATCGAGACCGCGCGCACGCACAAGAACGCGGTGGTCATCGGCGGCGGCCTGCTGGGCCTGGAAGCCGCCAACGGCCTGATGCTGCGCGGCATGAACGTGACGGTGGTGCACGTGATGCCCTGGCTGATGGAACGCCAGCTCGACGACGTGGCGGGCAAGCTGCTGCAGAAGTCGCTGGAAGACCGAGGACTCAAGTTCCTGATGGGTGCGCAGACGCAGGACATGGTCGGCAATGAAGAGGGCCGCGTCAAAGCCATCCGCTTCAAGGACGGCACAGAGGTCGCGGCCGACCTGGTGGTGATGGCGGTCGGCATCCGCCCCAACGTGGAGCTGGCCGAGAAGATGCGCCTGCACTGCAACCGCGGCATCGTCGTCACCGACACGATGCAGACCGTGACCGACGCGCGCATCTATTCGGTGGGCGAATGCGCGGCGCACCGCGGCATCGCCTACGGCCTGGTCGCGCCGCTGTTCGAGCAGGCCAAGGTGGCGGCCAACCATCTCGCCCAGTTCGGCATCGGCCGCTACCTCGGGTCGCTCACCTCCACCAAGCTCAAGGTGACTGGCATCGACCTGTTCAGCGCCGGCGAGTTCATGGGCGGCGAAGGTACCGAAGAGATCGTCATGAGCGACCCCTTCGGCGGCGTCTACAAGAAGCTGGTGCTCAAGGACGACAAGCTGGTCGGCGCCTGCCTGTACGGCGACACGGTGGACGGCAGCTGGTACTTCAAGCTGCTGCGCGATGGCCGCAGCGTGCACGACATTCGCGACAAGCTGATGTTCGGCGAATCCAACATCGGCGACACCGGCCACGAGGGCCACAGCAAGGCCGCGAGCATGCCCGACGACGCCGAGGTGTGCGGCTGCAACGGCGTGAGCAAGGGCACGATCTGCAAGGCCATCAAGGACAAGGGCCTGTTCACGCTCGACGAAGTGAAGAAGCACACCAAGGCCAGCGCGAGCTGCGGCTCGTGCACCGGGCTGGTCGAGCAGATCCTGATGTTCACGGCCGGCGGCGACTACTCGGCCACGCCGAAGAAGAAGGCCGTGTGCGGCTGCACCGACGTGAGCCACCAGGACGTGCGCGACGCGATCCGCAAGCAGCACTACCTCACGCACGACGAGGTGTACCGCAACCTCGGCTGGCGCACGCCCAACGGCTGCGCCACCTGCCGCCCGGCCGTCAACTACTACCTGATCAGCACCTGGCCGAAAGAAGCGAAGGACGATCCGCAGAGCCGCTTCATCAACGAGCGCAGCCACGCCAACATCCAGAAGGACGGCACCTACTCCGTCATTCCGCGCATGTGGGGCGGCCACACCACACCCGACGAGCTGCGCCGCATCGCCGACGCGGCCGACAAGTACAAGATCCCGACCGTCAAGGTCACGGGCGGCCAGCGCATCGACCTGCTGGGCGTGAAGAAGGAAGACCTGGAGAACGTCTGGAAGGACATCGGCATGCCCAGCGGCTTTGCCTACGCCAAGTCGCTGCGCACGGTGAAGACCTGCGTGGGCAGCGAGTGGTGCCGCTTCGGCACGCAAGACTCCACGCAGATGGGCAAGGACCTGGAACGCGCGCTGTGGGCCATGTACTCGCCGCACAAGGTCAAGCTGGCCGTGTCGGGCTGCCCGCGCAACTGCGCGGAGGCCGGCATCAAGGACGTGGGTGTGATCGGCGTCGATTCGGGCTGGGAAATCTACGTCGGCGGCAACGGCGGCATCAAGACCGAGGTGGCCGAATTCCTCGTCAAGGTGAAGACCAGCGAAGAGGTGATGGAGTACGCGGGCGCGTTCCTGCAGCTGTACCGCGAAGAGGGCTGGTACCTGGAACGCACGGTGCACTACATCGGCCGTGTGGGCCTGGACTACGTGAAGAAGCGGATCCTCGAAGACGCGGAGGCCCGCAAGACGCTGTGGGAGCGCCTGCAGTTCGCGCTCGACGGCGAGCCGGATCCGTGGTTCGAGTCGGCGCAGGCCTCGGTCGACGTGCGGCAGTTCACCCCGCTGACCGCATGAAGCGCAGGGCTTTCCTCGCATCCGCGGCCGCCGCCGGCATGGGCGCCGGGCTGGGCGCAAATGCCCAGGTCACCGACCTGAACGATGCGATCAACAAGGCGGGCCGCCAGCGCATGCTGTCGCAGCGCGCGAGCAAGGCATATCTGGCACTGGTGCAGAACGTCGAATCGCGCAACGCGCAGCTGGTGCTCGACAAGTCGATCGCGCTGTTCGAGCGCCAGCTCGGCGAGCTGAAAGCCTTCGCGCCCAGCCCGACCATTCGCGGCACCTACGAGTCGCTCGACAACGCCTGGAGCGAGTTCAAGCGCGCACTCACGAGCATGACGCCCGGCAAGGAGGAAGCCACCCGAGTCGTGAAGCTCGACGCCGCCGTGCTCGCGCTGGCCAACCAGGGCACCGCGCAGTACGAAGCCGCCTCGGGCAGGCCGGTGGGCAAGCTCGTGAACATCGCGGGCCGCCAGCGCATGCTGTCGCAGCGCATGGCCAAGTTCTACCTGGCCTCGGCAATGCAGATCGACCCGGCGGGCAGCACGGCCGAGATCGGCAAGTCGCGCGCCGAATTCCTGGCCGCGCTCGAAGTGCTGCGCAACGCGCCCGAGGCCACCGCGCAGATCAGGCAGGAGCTGGTGCTGGCCGATGCGCAGTGGATGTTCTTCAACCGGGGCCTGCAGCGCCTCGAAGGCGCCGGCGCGTCGCCCGCCCTGATGTCCGACGTGTTCGTCGCCAGCGAGAACCTGCTGGCGATCATGGACCGCGTCACCGGCCTGTACTCAGAAATCAAGACGTAGACGAAAAGAGAGCCACCATGAGCGATTGGAAAGTCATCTGCCGCATCGACGACATCCCCGTGCTCGGCGCCCGCCGCGTGGCGCGGCCTGCCGGCCTGGACGTCGCCGTGTTCCGCAATGCCGAGGACCAGGTGTTCGCGCTGCTCGACCGCTGCCCGCACAAGGGCGGCCCGCTCAGCCAGGGCATCGTGTTCGGCACCAGCGTGGCCTGCCCGCTGCACAACTGGGCGATCGGGCTGGACGACGGCTGCGCCAAGTCGCCCGACGAAGGCTGCACGCCGAAGTTCGCCGTGAAGGTGGAAGACGGCGTGGTGCATCTCGACGCGGGCGAACTGGCCACGCACGCCATCGACCTGCCACGCCCCATTGCCGGTCCCAAGGTGTTGTCCCCTCTCCCTCTGGGAGAGGGCTAGGGTGAGGGCAGCAGCGTGACCTTCGTGAGCGCCGTCAACCCTCACCCCCGCTCGCTCCCGGAGGGAGCGGGTGCAATGCGGGAAACCCGCTCCACCTGCCCCTACTGCGGCGTAGGCTGTGGCGTCATCATCGAATCGAGTGGCGACGAGATCACCGGCGTGCGCGGCGACCCCGATCATCCGGCGAATTTCGGCCGCCTGTGCACCAAGGGCTCGACGCTGCACCTCACGGCCAGCGCAACGGTCACGCGGCAGACGCGGCTGCTGCAGCCCATGCAGCGCCTGGTGCGCGCGGAAGCGCCCGTGGCGGTTGCGTGGGACACCGCGCTCGACAACGCCGCAGGCAAGTTCGCGCAGGTGATCCGCGACCATGGCCCCGACGCGGTCGGCTTCTATGTGTCGGGCCAGCTGCTCACCGAGGACTACTACGTCTTCAACAAGCTCGCCAAGGGCCTGGTCGGCACCAACAACGTCGACACCAATTCGCGCCTGTGCATGAGCAGCGCGGTCGCCGGCTACAAGCAGACGCTGGGCGCCGATGCGCCGCCGGCCTGCTACGACGACCTGAAGCATGCCGACTGCCTGTTCATCGTGGGCAGCAACACGGCGTGGGCACACCCCATTCTTTTCCGCCGCATCGAGGACGCGAAGGCCGCGAACCCCGCGCTCAAGATCATCGTGGCCGACCCGCGCCGTACCGACACGGTCGAGATCGCCGACCTGTTCCTGCCGATCCAGCCCGGCACCGATGTGATGCTGTTCAACGGCATGCTGCACCTGATGCTGTGGGAAGGCTGGATCGATGCGAAGTACATCGCCGCCCACACCAGCGGTTTCGACGCGCTGAAGGCCATCGTGCGCGAATGCACGCCCGACAAGGTGGCGCAGGTCTGCGGCATCTCGAAGGACGACCTGCTCGCGGCCGCACGGCTGTTTGCCACATCGCCTGCCACGCTGAGCCTGTACTGCCAGGGCCTGAACCAGTCGTCGAGCGGCACGGCGAAGAATGCCGCGCTCATCAACCTGCACCTGGCGACCGCGCAGATCGGCCGGCCCGGCGCGGGCCCGTTCTCGCTGACCGGCCAGCCCAATGCGATGGGCGGACGCGAGGTCGGCGGCCTGGCCAACCTGCTGAGCGCGCACCGCGACCTGGCGAACCCCGATCACCGCGCCGAAGTGGCCGCGCTGTGGGGCGTGCCCTCGGTGCCCGAGAAGCCGGGCAAGACGGCGGTCGAGATGTTCCAGGCCGCGGCCGACGGCGAGATCCGCGCGCTGTGGATCGCCTGCACCAACCCCGCGCAATCGATGCCCGACCAGGCGACGGTGCGCCGCGCGCTGGAGCGCGCCGAGTTCGTGGTGGTGCAGGAAGCCTTCGCCACCACCGCCACCTGCGCCTTCGCCGACCTGCTGCTGCCCGCCACCACCTGGGGCGAGAAGGAAGGCACCGTGACCAACAGCGAGCGCCGCATCTCGCGCGTGCGCCCGGCCGTTGCCGCACCTGGCGAGGCGCGCAACGACTGGTCGATCGCGGTGGCCTTCGCGCACCGGCTCGAACGGCAGCTCGGCCGCCCGTCCACGCTGTTCCCGTACGAGACGGCCGAATCGGTCTGGAACGAACACCGCGAATCGACGCGTGGGCGCGACCTCGACATCACCGGCCTGAGCTACGCGATGCTGGAAACCGCCGGCCCGCAGCAATGGCCGCTGAAGGAGGGCGAAAGCACCGGCCGCGTTCGCCTCTACGAAGACGGCGTGTTCCCCACGCCCGACGGCCGCGCCCGTTTTGTCGACACCGTCTACAAGCCGGTGGCCGAGGCCCGCGAAGCGCGCTACCCCTTCTCGCTGAACACCGGCCGCCTGCGCGACCAGTGGCACGGCATGAGCCGCACCGGCACGGCCGGCCGGCTGTTCGGGCACGTGTCGGAGCCAGTCGTGCAGATGAACGCGCAGGACATGGCGCGCCGCCAGATCGGCGAAGGCGACCTCGTGCACCTGACCTCGAAGCGGGGCTCGATCATGCTGCCCGCGCGCGCCAGCGCCGAGATCGGCCTGAGCCAGGCCTTCGTCGCCATGCACTGGGGCGAGGAATACCTGAGCGGTTGCTCGTCGACCGGCGTGCGGCTGGCGGGCATCAACGCGCTCACCACGCCGGCCTATTGCCCGACCTCGAAGCAGCCCGAGCTGAAGCACACGCCGGTGAAGATCCTCAAGGCCGAACTGCCGTGGTCGCTGCTGGCCATGGCCTGGCTGCCCGCCGACGCGGCACTGGCCGCGCACCGCGCGCTGCAGCCGCTGATGGCGCTGTTTCCTTTTGCGACCTGCGTGCCGTTCGCGGGCAACACCCAAGGCCAGGAGCGCAGCGGCATCCTGTTCCGCGCCGCCGCGCACGACGCGCCCGACGAGGCGCTGGTCGAGAAGATCGAAGCCCTGCTCGGCCTGCAGACCGCCGACACCCTGCGCTACGCCGACCGCCGCCGCGGCCAGCGACGCTCCGCGCGACTGGTGCGCCGCGCCGACGGCAGCGCCGGCCTCGAGGCCTTCCTGCTGGGCGGCGACACCAGCGCGGAAGCCTGGATCGCCACGCTGCTGCGGGAAGAGCTGCCGGCACAGAGCTATGGCCGCCTGCTGCTGTCGCCGGGCTCGAAGGCACCGGTGGCGGTGCAGTCGCGCGGCAAGACGGTGTGCACATGCTTCAACGTCGCGGACGTGGCGATCCAGACCGAGCTGGGGCGCTGCAGCGGCACGGCCGACGAGCGGCTGGCCAAGCTGCAGGGGGCCCTGAAGTGCGGCACGAACTGCGGATCGTGCATTCCGGAACTCAAGCGGATGGTGCGGGCGACGCCGGCCGAGGCCGAAGCGGTCACCCCATGATTCCCCGTCTTGCTCCCTCCCCCGCTGGGGGAGGGAGCCAATCCAAGGCATAAGCCATCTCGCATTCCGGCATAAGCCTTGCAGGACAATCCATCCACCCATGGGAATCAGCCAATACATCAAGGAAATCGGCCGCGGCGCGCGAGGCGCCAAGCCGCTCACGCGCGAACAGGCCACCGACCTGTTCGGCCAGGTGCTGGACGGCACCGTCACCGACCTCGAGATCGGCGGCTTCTGCCTGGCCATGCGCATCAAGGGCGAAACGCCCGAGGAGATGGCCGGCTTCCTCGATGCGACCCATGCGCGGCTGAACCGCATCCCGGCCGGTGACCGCCCGCTGGTCGTGCTGCCGAGCTACAACGGCGCGCGCAAGCTGCCGGTGCTCACGCCGCTGCTGGCGCTGCTGCTGGCCCGCGAAGGCCTGCCGGTGCTAGTGCATGGCAGCGCAAGCGAAACCTCGCGCGTGCTCGCATCGAACGTGCTCACGGCACTCGGGCTGCCGCCGATGGCCGAAATCCGCCCCATCGCCAACGGCGAAGCGGCCTTTGCGCCCACCGAGCTGCTGAACCCCGCGCTCAAGCGCCTGCTCGACGTGCGCCGCGTGGTCGGCCTGCGCAACCCCGGCCACAGCGTGGTCAAGCTGATGCAGCCCACCGCCGGCCCCTGCGTGGTGATCGCGAGCTACACGCACCCCGAATACGCGCGCACCATGGGCGAGACCTTCGAGCTCACGGGCATGACCGCCCTGCTCTCGCGCGGCCTCGAAGGCGAAGTGGTGTCCGACCCGCGCCGCACCGCGCAGATCGACGGCTTCGTGCGCGGCGTGCGCACCGAGCTGCAGGCGCAGCAGGCCGGCACCGCCGCCGAAGTGCCGGGCCTGCCGAAGGAAATCGACGTCGCGACCACCGCCGACTACACGCGCCGCGTGCTGGCCGGCGAGCTTCCCGTGCCCGAGGCCATCGCAACGCAAGTCAGGCACATCACGCAACTGGCATCCCACGCATGAACAACGCATCCACTCTCATCACCGGCCACTGCACCCTGGTCGGCGCCGGCCCGGGCGACCCGGAACTGCTGACCGTCAAGGCCGTGAAGGCGATCCAGGCCGCGACGGTGCTGCTGGTCGACGACCTCGTGAGCGACCAGATCGTGCAGGCCTACGCCCGCCCCGGCGCGCGCATCGTGCACGTGGGCAAGCGCGGCGGCTGCAAGAGCACGCCGCAGGCATTCATCGAGCGACTGATGATCACCGCGGTGCGCGAAGGCGAGACCGTGGTCCGGCTCAAGGGCGGCGACCCGTTCATCTTCGGCCGCGGCGGCGAAGAGGTGGAGCACCTGCGCGAAGCCGGCATCGAATGCGCCGTGGTCAACGGCATCACCGCGGGCCTCGCGGCCGTGACCTCGCTGGGGGTGCCGCTCACGCACCGCGACCATGCGCAGGGCGTGGTGTTCGTCACCGGCCACGCCAAGACCGGCGCGGGCGCGGGCGAAGACCCGACCGACTGGCGCGCGCTGGCCGCGACGGCCTACAACGCACGCCTGACGCTGGTGATCTACATGGGCGTGTCGGGTGCCGCGCACATCGAACGCGAGCTGCTGCAAGGCCTGCCGGGCGACACGCCGGTGGCGGTCATCCAGCATGCGAGCCTGCCGCACCAGCGGCACATCGCGACCACGCTGGGCAACCTGCAGAACGGTATCGCCAAGGCCGGCCTGGCCAGCCCGGCGGTGATCGTGGTAGGCGACGTGCTGCGCGGGCTGGCAGCCGCTGAGGTACCGGTGGACGCGGACAAGTTCGGTACCTGATCGGCACCTGACCAGGGCGAGGACAGCACGAGCGGCACGGGCGCCGCGCACCACAACGTGGCATGGATCGTGCTGAGCCATCGGCAATGAATGCCGTCGCCACGCCCGAACCCGCCGCAGTCGAGATCGTCGCGCTCACCAAGCGCTATGCCCCCGGCACACCGGCCGCCGTCGACCGGATAGACCTGC
Organism: Variovorax sp. Varisp85; assembly: GCF_047304045.1. NCBI lineage: Bacteria > Pseudomonadati > Pseudomonadota > Betaproteobacteria > Burkholderiales > Comamonadaceae > Variovorax > Variovorax sp. Varisp85. Next base: position 29,740 of record NZ_JBGLYN010000009.1, on the reverse strand, counting down.
GCATTGCCAGCGGCAGCTACTGCTGCCTGCTCGGCCCGTCGGGCTGCGGCAAGAGCACCACGTTGCGCATGATCGCGGGCCACGAGTCCGTCACCAGCGGCGACATCCTGCTGGACAACCGCAACATCACGAACCTGCCCGCCGCCGCGCGCGGCACCGCGATGATGTTCCAGAGCTTCGCCCTCTTCCCGCATCTCTCGGCCACCGACAATGTGGCCTTCAGCCTCAAGATGAAAGGCGTCGGCAAGGCCGAGCGCCATCGGCGCGCCAACGACCTGCTCGCGCGCGTCGCCATGGGCCACCTGGCCGCGCGCAAGCCCGGTGAACTTTCGGGCGGCCAGCAGCAGCGCGTGGCGCTGGCGCGGGCGCTCATCACCGAACCGCGCGTGCTGCTGCTCGACGAGCCGCTCTCGGCGCTCGACCCCTTCCTGCGCATCCAGATGCGCGCCGAGCTGCGGCGCTGGCAGAAGGAACTGGGCCTGACCTTCGTGCACGTCACGCACTCGCAGGAGGAGGCGATGGCGCTGGCCGACACCATGGTGGTCATGAACCACGGCGTGATCGAGCAGGTCGGCTCGCCGCACGCGGTCTACAACCATCCGGCGAGCGAATTCGTGGCACGCTTCATGGGCGGCCACAACGTGTTCGATACGCCGGCCGGCCCGATCGCGGTGCGCAACGACCACATGCGGATCGCCGCGGCAACGGATGCCGCCACGGCGGCCGGCTTGCCCGCCACCGTCACCGACGTCGAGTACCAGGGCACCTACGTGCTGCTCGGCCTGGCGCTCGACGCCGTCGCGCCGGGGCGCCAGAACGTTTCGGTGCTTCTGGGCGAGGCCGCCTTTCTTTCGCGCCCCTATGCGCAAGGCGAGGCGGTGCGCCTTTCGTGGGCCGAGGCCGACGCTCGCGTGCTCGGCCCCGGCGCCAGGCCGCCGGGCGAGCGCGTGCCGGCGCCCGTCAACGCAAACGCCCTGCGCGACGACACGGCCGCACTCGCCCTGACCCTGTGAGCGCTCCAGTAGCCCGCTTTCTCGTTTTCCCGCGTTCGTCCCCTTCCACTTTTTTTCTGGAGACCTAGCCATGACCGACCCCATCGACTCGTCCACCGGCGTCAAGCGCCGCACCCTTCTGCAAGGCACGGCCGGCATCCTGGCTGCGGGCGTCGCGCCCTTCGTGCATGCGCAGGAGAAGGTCGTGCTGCGCTACCTCGGCACCGCCGTGAACCAGGACAAGGCCATCGCCGAGAAGTTCAAGGCCGACACCGGCATCGAGATCCAGTACGTGGCCGTGACCACCGACGACGTGACCAAGCGCGCAGTCACCGCGCCGAACAGCTTCGACCTGATCGACACCGAGTTCTTCTCGCTCAAGAAGATCGTGCCGACCGGCAACCTCAAGGGCATCGACACCAAGCGCGTGAAGAACGCCGACAAGATCACCTCGCTCTTCACCAAGGGCGAAGTGGCGGGCAAGAAGGTCGGCAGCCAGGGCACGGCGCCGGTCAAGGTGATCTACCTCGAAGGCGAGAAGAGCAAGGCCTTCGCCAAGTCGGCCACGCAGTTCATGTCGCTGATCCCGACCACCTACAACGCCGACACGCTGGGCATCCGCCCGGACCTGATCAAGCGCCCCATCGGCTCGTGGGCCGAGTTGCTGAACCCCGAGTTCAAGGGCAAGGCCGCGATCCTGAACATTCCGTCGATCGGCATCATGGACGCCGCGATGGTGGTGGAGGCCAAGGGCATCCACAAGTACGCCGACAAGGGCAACATGACCAAGGCCGAGATCGACCTGACGATCAAGACCCTGATCGAAGCCAAGAAGGCCGGCCAGTTCCGCGCGCTGTGGAAGGACTTCAACGAGTCGGTGAACCTGATGGCCTCCGGCGAGGTGGTGATCCAGTCGATGTGGTCGCCCGCCGTGACGGCCGTGCGCAGCAAGGGCATCGACTGCACCTTCCAGCCGCTCAAGGAAGGCTATCGCGCCTGGGCATCGGGCTTCGGCCTGCCGGCCACGCTTTCGGGCAAGAAGCTCGACGGTGCCTATGAATTCATCAACTGGTTCCTCGATGGCTGGGCAGGCGCCTACCTCAACCGCCAGGGCTACTACAGCGCCGTGCTCGACACCGCCAAGACCAAGATGGAAGCCTACGAGTGGGCCTACTGGATGGAAGGCAAGCCCGCCACCCAGGACATCAAGAGCCCGCAGGGCGACGTGATCGCCAAGGCCGGTGCGGTGCGCGACGGCGGCAGCTACGAGCAGCGCATGGGCGGCATCGCGTGCTGGAACGCGGTGATGGACGAGAACGAATACATGGTCCGCAAGTGGAACGAGTTCGTTGCGGCCTGACCTTCGACCTGAGCTTGTGAGCGCTCCTTCGACCAGCGCGTCCGTCGCCACCACGCCCATCCATGCTGTGAAAGCATGGTGGCAGGCGGCGCCGTTCGCGCTGGTGTTCCTGCTGTTCTTCCTGATCCCGCTGGCGCTGGTCGCCATGGTCAGCCTGTGGAACTTCAACGAGTACGAGCTGATCCCGGCCGTCACGCTGCGCAACTACCTGAGCCTGTTCGAGGGTTGCGCGAGCCTCACCGACAACGGCGACCTCTGCGTCACGCTCAACACCTACCTGAGCACCTTCAAGTTCTGCGTGCTGGTGTGGGGCATCACGCTGCTCGTCGGCTTTTCGGTGGCCTACTTCCTGGCATTCCACGTGCGCTCGTCGACCATGCAGACGGTGCTGTTCGTGCTGTGCACCGTGCCCTTCTGGACCTCCAACGTGATCCGCATGATCTCGTGGGTGCCGCTGCTGGGACGCAACGGACTGGTCAACCAGGCGCTGATGGGCATGGGCCTCGTGAACCAGCCGGTCGAGTGGCTGCTGTTCTCCGACTTCTCGGTGGTGCTGGCCTTCGTGCACCTGTACACGATGTTCATGATCGTGCCGATCTTCAACAGCATGATGCGCATCGACCGCTCGCTGCTCGAAGCGGCCAGCGACGCGGGCGCCTCGGGCTGGCAGACGCTGTGGAACGTGGTGGTGCCGCTGTCGCGCACCGGCATCCTGATCGGATCGATCTTCGTCATCACGATCGTCATGGGTGACTTCGTCACCATCGGCGTGATGGGCGGCCAGCAGATCGCGTCGATCGGCAAGATCATCCAGGTGCAGACCTCGTACCTGCAGTTTCCGCTGGCTGCGGCCAACGCCATGATCCTGCTGGCGGTGGTGCTGATGATCATCTGGGGCCTGACCCGGATGGTCGACATCCGCAAGGAGCTCTGAGATGCAGACACCCATCGGCGCCCAGCGCGCGCCCGGTTTCTGGCCGCTGGCCACCGTGTTCGGGCTCTTCGTGCTGTTCCTTTACGGCCCGATGATCACGATCTTCGTTCTGAGCTTCCAGGGCCCCGAAGGCGGCCTGACCTTTCCGCTGCGCGGGCTGTCGCTGCACTGGTTCTACAAGCTGGCCGAAGGCCTGGGCACCGTCGACATCGGTGCGGCCTTCCGGCGCTCGCTGGCGCTGGGTGCGGTGGTGATGGCTTTCACCGTCGTGCTGTCGGTGCTCGCCGGGCTCGCATTCCGCAAGAAGCTCGCGGGCAGCAACGCCCTGTTCTTCGTGACGGTCGCCAGCCTCATCATGCCGTCGATCATCATTTCGCTGGGCATCGGCCTGCAGTTCCGGCTGCTCGACACGGGCATCAAGAGCTTGCTCACGGCCGTGGACGCAACCACGCTGCTCGAGGGCTACGGCACCGCGCTCGGCCTGTTCAGCTCCGCCCTCGGCGCGCACCTGACGTGGACGCTGCCATTCGGGCTGCTCATCATGTTCGCGGTGTTCAACCGCTTCAACCCGGCCTACGAGGAAGCCGCGCGCGACCTCGGCGCAACGCCGTGGCAGACCTTCCGCTTCGTGGTGCTGCCGCTGATCGGCCCATCAATCGTTGGCATCGGCATGTTCGGCTTCACGCTGTCGTGGGACGAGATTGCCCGCACCTCGCAGGCCATCGGCGACGTCAACACGCTGCCGCTCGAACTGCAGGGGCTGACCTCGACGGTGACCACGCCTTCGATCTATGCGCTCGGCACGGTGACCACCGTGGTGTCGCTGCTGGTGATGGCGGTGGCGCTGGGCGCGGCTGCCCTGCTGCGCCGGCGCTCCGTGCGGAAGGCGTGAGCGTTTTCCTACAGCCGCCTAAAATCGCGCCCCAACAAAAGCGCAAGCAAGAAAGAGGCGGAAATGCTCGAGAAACTCAATGAATTCACGGAAAGCCACGGCGAATTGCGCCGCGGCCGAGGCCTGGTCACGGGAACCATCGCACTGAGCCTCGGCATTCTGTGCTTCCTCGGTGTGCTGGCCTTCCACTTTCCGCAGTACCTCACCACGCCCGAGCTGCGCAAGAGCTACAACGTCGACGTGATGCGCTTCATCCTGCTGGCGGCCATGGTGATCTCGGGCGGGCTGTCGCTGGTCAACATCATCTTCAACCGCTCGCGCTGGCTGTCGTCGGCCGCGTTCCTGCTGGTAGTGGCCTCGGCGCTGCTGGGCGGGCACAAGGTGCCCGTGCACGACTTCGCGGACAACACGCCGTACATCGGGCTGGACTGGTTCATCCTCGACCTGCTGGGCTCGTCGCTGATCTTCATCTTCATCGAGAAGCTCTTTGCGCTGCGCAAAGACCAACCCGTGTTCCGCGAGGAGTGGCAGACCGACTTCCACCACTTCGTGGTGAACCACATGATCGTGGGCTTCGTGCTGCTGGCCACCAACCTGATGGTGCACAAGTTCTTCGGCTGGGCCGCCAACGACGGCATCCGCGGCTGGGTGGGCAACCTGCCGTTCTGGGCCGGCATCCTGCTGATCATCCTGGTGGCCGACCTCGTGCAGTACTGGACGCACCGCGCGTACCACGAAGTGCCGGTGCTGTGGCGCCTGCACGCGGTGCACCACAGCGTGAAGAGCATGGACTGGATGGCGGGCTCGCGCCAGCACATCCTCGAACTGCTGATCACGCGCACGCTGGTGCTCGCGCCCATCTACGTGCTGGGCTTCAGCAAGGAAGTGATCGACGCCTACATCGTGGTGGTGGGCTTCCAGGCGGTGTTCAACCACTGCAACGTGAGCGTACGGCTCGGCCCGCTGCGCTACCTGATCGTGACGCCCAACTTCCACCACTGGCACCACAGCCAGGACATCGAGGCGCTCGACAAGAACTACGCGGCGCACTACGCCTTCCTCGACTACCTCTTCGGCACCGCGGTGAAGAGCACCAAGCTCTGGCCCGAGAAATACGGCGTGCTGGGCGACTACGTGCCCAACGGCTTCTTCAAGCAGCTGAAGTTCCCCTTCGTCTGGAAAGGCTGATGCACTCCCGCTTCCGGACTTTCGCGGCCCTCGCTGCCGCGGGCGCCGCCTTGCTGCTCACGGCCTGCGCCACCCGCGTCGACCTGCCGACCAAGGACGCCGGCCTGCGCGTGCGGGTGCAGAGCTCGGTCATCGCACCGGGCAACGGCGGCGAGCTCATCGCCGCCGACGCGCTGGCGCCGGGCGACATCCTGCTGACCTCCATCGCCACGTTGAACTCCTTCGGCATCCGGCTGGGCACCTTCTCGCCGGTGAGCCATGCGGTGCTCTACCTCGGCGACGGCCAGATCGCCGAAGCCGTGGGCACCGGCGTGCGCGCACGGCCGCTGGCCGAGGTGGTCGATGAAGAGCAGATGGTGGTGGCCTTCCGCGTGCCGGGCGTGGACGAAGCCAGTGCCGGGCGCATGCGCGAATGGGCGCTGTCGCAGGTCGGCGCGCGCTACAACACCGTGGGCGTGCTGCTGAACGCGCCTTTCGTGCTGAACCGACGCCTGTGCGAGCTGCCGCTGATGCCGGGCGCAGTCAGCCACTACTGCATGAGCGGCATGGCGATGGTTCAGTTGGGCGCGAGCCGCGACGACCAGTTCTTCTGCTCGCAGTTCGTGCTCGAGGCCTACCGGCAGGCCGGCCTGCCGATCACCAGCGCCGATCCGCGCTGGGTGAGCCCGGCCGACTTGCTGCACATGCGCGAAGGCGACGTGCCCTCCATCGCCGCCACGCAGCCGCTGCGTTATGTGGGCCACCTCAAATACAACCCGCCGCCGCTGCTCGCGGCAGACGGCCCTTGAGCGCGCCCGCGTCTTCCCGCTTCGACGTCGTCGTGATCGGCGCCGGGGCCGCCGGGCTGTTCTGCGCCGGCATCGCAGGCCAGCGCGGGCTCAAGGTGCTGGTGGTGGACCACAGCGAGAAGGTGGGCGAGAAGATCCGCATCTCGGGCGGCGGCCGTGCCAACTTCACCAACCGTGATCTCGATGTGCGCGCGCCGCAGCGCCACTTCATCGGCGACAACCCCAATTTCTGCCGCTCGGCGCTGTCGCGCTACGCGCCGCAGCAGTTCATCGAACTGGTACAGAGGCATGGCATCGCCTTCCACGAGAAGCACAAGGGGCAGCTGTTCTGCGATGGCTCCTCACAGCAGATCGTCGACATGCTGCTGGCGGAATGCGAGGCGGGCGGAGTCGAGCGCTGGCAGCCGTGCAAGGCCGGAAACATCACGCTGACGGGCTCTGGCAGCTATCGAATCGAGAGCAGCCGCGGTGCCATCGAGACGCCGAAGATCGTGGTTGCCACCGGCGGCCTGTCGATTCCCCAGATCGGCGCCAGCGACTTCGGCTACCGCATCGCCGAGCAGTTCGGCCTGCGCCTCGTCGCGCCCCGGCCAGCGCTGGTGCCGCTGACCTTCGGCGGCGAGGCCTGGGCGCCGTATGCCGAACTGGCCGGGCTCGCGCTGCCGGTGCGCATCGAGACCGGTGCCAGGAAAGAGAAGACGGCATTCCTCGAAGACCTGCTGTTCACCCACCGAGGCCTGTCGGGCCCGGCCGTGCTGCAGATTTCGAGCTACTGGAAGCCCGGCACCCCGCTGACGCTCGATTTCGCGCCGGGCACGAACGTGGCCGAGGCGCTCGGCGAAGCCAAGCTGCGCTCGAAGAAGCGCATCGCCAACGAACTGGCCACGCTGGTGCCCTCCCGGCTGGCCGACGCCTGGGTCGGCCAGGACCCGGCCCTGCAGCGCCCCGTCAACGAGGCCGCCGACAAGGCGCTGGCCGCCCTGTCGGAGCGCATCGCCCGCTGGCAGATCACGCCCAGCGGCACCGAAGGCTACAAGAAGGCCGAGGTAACGGCCGGCGGTGTCGACACCCGCGACCTGTCGTCCCAGACCATGGAATCGAAGCAGCCGGGCCTGTATTTCATCGGCGAAGTGGTCGATGTGACGGGTTGGTTGGGCGGATACAACTTTCAATGGGCCTGGGCGAGCGCGCATGCCTGCGCAAGCGCGCTATAATCTCGGGCTAACTTCTGGCCTCCCCTCAACGGCCACCAAAGATTTCAGTTGAGGAACCCCGGCTTTGGGCCTCGATCTCCCCGAGCCAACTTCAGTTCAACGATTCATCAATGACCACCATCCGCGTTAAAGAAAACGAGCCCTTCGACGTCGCACTGCGCCGTTTCAAGCGCACCATCGAAAAGCTCGGCCTGCTGACCGACCTGCGCGCCCGCGAGTTCTACGAAAAGCCGACCGCCGAGCGCAAGCGCAAGAAGGCCGCCGCGGTCAAGCGCCACTACAAGCGCGTGCGCAGCATGCAGCTGCCCAAGAAGCTGTACTAAGCAACGCCCCCGGGCGGCAGGCCTCGACGAAAGTCGGCGCCGTCGCCCAGTTGCCTCAGCCGCGCCAGGGAAACCTGCCGCGGCTTTTGTTTTTGCCAAAGGTTGCCGAATGACTCTCAAAGAACAGATCACCGAAGACATGAAGACGGCGATGCGCGCCAAGGACTCCGAGCGCCTCGCCACCATCCGCCTGCTGCTTGCAGCCTTGAAGCAGAAGGAAGTCGACGAGCGCGTGGAACTCGACGACGCCATGGTCGTCGCCATCGTCGACAAGATGGTCAAGCAGCGCAAGGACTCGATCGCCGCCTTCACCACCGGCGGCCGCATCGACCTGGCCGACAAGGAAGCTGCCGAGATCAAGGTGCTCGAGGTCTACCTGCCCCAGCGCATGAGCGCCGATGAAACGGTGGCCGCAGTGAAGGCCATCGTGGCCGAACTGGGCGCCAGCGGCCCCGGCGACATGGGCAAGGTGATGGGCGTGGTCAAGACCCGCCTCGCCGGCAAGGCCGACATGGGCCAGGTCAGCGCTGCCGTCAAAGCGGCCCTGACAGGCGCCTGATGAGCACCGGCAGCCCCCGCGCCCCGATCCTCAAGGCCTGTGCCTGCCTGGTCGACGCGCAGGGCCGGCTGCTGGTGTTTCGCCATCCCGAGGATGGCAACATGCAACTCCCCAAGGGCACCATCGAGCCCGGCGAGTCGCCCGAGATCGCGGTGTGCCGCGAGCTGCTCGAAGAATCGGGCATCGACTACGCCGGCCCGCTGCAGTCGCTCGGCACGCTCGACCGCGAATGCGAAGCCGGCGTCGAGGGCAACACGCACCGCCATCCGCAGCTGTGGCACCTGTTCCTGATGCGCGCCGAGGGCGGGCTGCCCGAGACCTTCATGCACACCGCCACCGGCAGTCCCGAAGAAGAAGGCCTCATCTTCCTGTTCAGCTGGCTCGAACCCGGCGATGCCATCGACGACTTCGCCCTGCCCTACCGCCAGACCATCGAGCGCGTGCGCACGGCCCTGCTGCTCGCGGCCTGAGCCTTTTCAGCCCGCGGCGCGCGTGGCCATGTACACGCCCAGCAGCGCCAGCCCGACCAGGAAGCAGCGCCGGAACACCGCCACCGAAAGCCGCCGCCGCAGCCAAGTCCCGAGCACCATGCCGCCGATGGCCGGCACCAGCATCGCGATCGACCCGCCCACCGCAGACGCCGGATAGCTCCCATTTCCGGCCAGCCCCATGGCCAGCACCACGGTCGAGGTGGTGAACGAAATCCCCATCGCCTGGATCAGCGAGTCGCGCTGGAACCCCAGCGCCTGCAGGTACGGCACGGCCGGCACCACGAACACACCGGTCACGGCCGTCACCAGCCCCGTGGCGATGCCCGCCACAGGCCCCAGCCAGCGCGCCTGCCCCTCGGCTACGTGCAGCTGCCGCCCCGTCAGCCCCCAGCCCGCATAGAGCACCAGCGCCACGCCGAGCGCCACCGTCGCCCATGCCCCCGACGGCACGCCCAGCCACAACGCGCCGCCCAGCGTGCCGACGACGATCCCCGCCTGCATGCCGCCGATGCGCTCGAGCACCGGCAGGAAGCTCGCGCGCGGCCCGGTCTGCCAGACGTTGGTGACCAGCGAGGGCACGATCAGCAGTGCCGCCGCCTGCACTGGCGGCATCCACAGCGCGAGCAGCGCCATCGACACCGTGGGCAGCCCCAGCCCGATCACGCCCTTGATCACCCCGGCCAGCAGGAACACGGCCGCTGCGGCAACCCAGAAGCCCGTCAAGTCGTTCGAATGCATCATCGCGGCCGAGTCTGCCGGGCAATGCCGCACCGGGAAATGCGGTGTTCGCAGAGCCGGCCTCAGGCTGGGACTGAGGCTCTTGATGCACACTCCGCCGAACCATGCGATTCGATCTCACCGACCTTCGGCTTTTTCTCAACGTGGTCGAAGCCGGCAGCCTCACCGGCGGCGCCGGGCGTTCGCACATGACGCTGGCCTCCGCGAGCCAGCGCGTGCGCGGCATGGAAGACGCCCTCGGCAGCCCGCTGCTCACGCGCCACGCGCAGGGCGTGCGCGCCACCGAAGCCGGCCGCACGCTGCTGCACCATGCGCGCGTCGTTCTGCAGCAGATGGAACGCCTGCGCGGCGAGCTCGGCGAATACGGCCAGGGCCTCAAGGGCCACGTGCGCTTCATGTGCGGCACCTCGGCGCTGACCGAGCACCTTCCCGAGGTGCTGAGCCGCTTTCTCGCCGAGCATCCGCGCATTTCGGTCGACCTCGAGGAGCGCGCCAGTCCGGACACGGTGGAAGCGCTGCGCGGCGGCCTGTGCGACATCGGCATCGTCTCGGGCGCCATCGACAGCGAAGGCCTGGAATGCCACCCCTTTCGCCGCGACGACCTCGTGCTCGTGATGCCCCGCGGCCACGCGCTGGCCGGACGCCGGCGCCTGCGGCTAGCCGACGTGGTCGACAGCGAATTCGTGGGCCTGCCTGCGAACAGTGCGCTGCAGCAGCTGATCACCCAGCATGTGCGCGCGCTCGGCAAGCACCTGGCCTACCGGGTGCGCGTGCGCAACTTCGAGGCCGTGTGCCGCATGGTGGAGTACGGCATCGGCGTCGGCATCGTGCCGCAGACCGCGGCCGAACGCTGCGCGCGTTCGATGAAGATTGCGCGCGCCTCGCTCTCCGACACCTGGGCGGAACGCACGCTGATGGCCTGCGTGCGTTCGTCGGAAGACCTGCCGCTCAATGCGCGGCGCATGCTCGAGCACCTGATCGCACCGCCCGCAGAAGCTGCAAAGAAGTGACCGGTGGGCGGGCGCCCGCCCAGGGGCTCAGCTGCCCGCGATCTTCATGCGGTTCACCAGGACCGACCCCGTGGTCTTGGCGCCGAAGGTGTAGGCATCGGCCCCGATGGCCTCGATGCCCATGAGCATGTCCTTCAGGTTGCCGGCGATGGTGATCTCCTGCACCGGGAAGGCGATGCGGCCCTTCTCAACCCAGAAGCCACTGGCGCCGCGCGAGTAGTCGCCGGTCACGTAGTTCACGCCCTGGCCCATCAGCTCGATCACGAACAGGCCGGTGCCGAGCTTGGCGAGCATGGCGTCGAGGTCGTCGCCGTGCTTGGTGAGGCGCGAGCTCAGCGTCAGGTTGTGCGAACCGCCGGCGTTGCCGGTGGTCTTCATACCCAGCTTGCGGGCCGAGTAGGTCGAGAGAAAGTAGCCTTCGAGGCGGCCGGCATCGACCACCTTGCGCGCCCGCGTGGTCACGCCTTCGTCGTCAAAGGGCGAACTGCCCTTGCCGCGAATGAGGTGCGGGTCTTCGGCCACATCGACGTGCTTGGGCAGCACTGGCTTTCCCAGCGAGTCGAGCAGGAAGCTGCTCTTGCGGTACAGCGCACCCCCGCTCACGGCCTGCACCAGCCCGCCCAGCAGGCCCACGGCCAGCGGCGACTCGAACAGCACCGGGCATTCGGTGGTCTTGATCTTGCGCGACTTCAGGCGGCTCAGCGCCCGTTCGGCGGCGTAGCGGCCCACGGCCTGCGGGCTGGCCAGTTCGCCGGCCGAGCGCATGGAGCTGTACCAGGCATCGCGCTGCATGTCGTCGCCCTTGCCGGCGATGGGCGCCACCGAGATCGAGTGCCGCGAGCTGGCATAGCCGCCGCGAAAGCCGTGCGTGTGGGCGCTGAAGAAGTGGCTCTGCTGCGCCGAGACGCCCGCGCCTTCGCTGTTGGTGATGCGCTTGTCGGTCGTCAGGGCCGCCTCTTCGCATTCCAGCGCCAGCCTGGCGGCCTGCTCGCTCGTCACGTCCCAGGGATGGAACAGGTCGAGTTCGGGGTGCACCTTGGCGATGTCCTCTTCGTCCGGCAGGCCGCTGACGGGGTCTTCGGCCGTGAAGCGGGCGATGTCGTAGGCCGCCTGCACGGTCTGCTTGATGGCGGCGTCGGAGAAGTCGGAGGTGCTGGCGTTGCCGCGGCGGTGGCCCACGTAGACCGTGATGCCCAGCGACTTGTCGCGGTTGCGCTCGACGTTTTCCAGCTCGCCCTTGCGTACCGAGACGCTCAGGCCGCAGCCCTCGGAGGCCTCGGCCCCGGCGTCGGTGGCGCCGAGCTTCTTGGCATGGGCCAAGGCCGAGTCGACCAGGTTTTCGAAGAAGGAGCGGCTGTAGGCGAAGCCGGAATCGGCGCGCGAGGAGGATGTCGTCATGTGGTGGCTATGATACTTGCGCCCCCCATTTCCCGTTTTCCCCCCAGCTTCCCACTGCGCATTGCACGCGTTGCAACGCCGCACGGTGCGGCCCAGAATCCACCTCATGTCCCGCAAACCCAAAAAAGGCTATTTCGTCCGTGGCCAGTTCGTAGCCGAAGGCAGCGAACTCGACCTTGAGCTCAAGCGCGAGCTCAAGGGCTCCGACGAAGCCAGCCGCACCGATCTCAAGCGCGAAAGCGACGAATTGCAGAAGCTCGGCACCGAGCTGCTCACACTGCGCGCCGGCCTGTTCGACGCACTCCAGCTCGACGAGAAACTGGTCGACGCCATCGCCGAGGCCAAGCGCATCACCAATTTCGAGGGCAAGCGCCGCCAGATGCAGTTCATCGGCAAGCTCATGCGCAAGCTGGAGCCCGAAGTGCTCGAGGCAGTGAAGCTCGCCCTGAGCGAACAGAACAGCGTGCCGGCCGCCGAAACCGCCGCCCTGCACGAGGCCGAACGGTGGCGCGACCGGCTGATTGCCGACGACGACGCCCTGGGCGGCTGGATCGAAACCCATCCCGCCACCGACTCGCAACAGCTGCGCGCGCTGGTGCGTCAGGCCCGCAAGGACATGAAGTCCGGCCCGGCCGGCGAAGCGCCGCGCCAGGGCAAGGCCTATCGCGAAATCTTTCAGCTCGTGCGCGCGCAACTGGCAGTGCACGGAGGCGCGGACCATGCGGCGGCCGCCGCCGCACAAGACCGGGAAGACGACGCATGAGCCCCTTGTCTTTCTCCCTCCCCTCCCGGGAAGGAGCAACACCATGAGCGCACCGGACTCTGTTCGCATCGGCATCGTCTCGGTCAGCGACCGCGCCTCCAGCGGCACCTACGAAGACAAGGGCCTGCCTGCGCTGAAGGAGTGGCTCGGCCGGGCACTGAAGAATCCCATCGAATTCGAGCCCCGACTGATCCCCGACGAGGCCGACCGCATCAGCGCGACGCTGATCGAACTGGTCGACGCCGGCTGCTCGCTGGTGCTGACCACCGGCGGCACCGGCCCCGCCCTGCGCGACGTGACCCCAGAGGCCACGCTGGCCGTGGCCCACAAGGAAATGCCCGGCTTCGGCGAACAGATGCGCCAGATCAGCCTGCGCTTTGTGCCGACGGCGATCCTGTCGCGGCAGGTGGCGGTAATCCGTGGCAAGAGCCTGATCATCAACCTGCCGGGGCAGCCGAAGTCGATTGCGGAGACGCTCGAAGGGCTCAAGGACACCGAAGGCGTGCAGGTCGTACCCGGCATCTTTGCAGCGGTGCCTTATTGCATCGACCTGATCGGCGGGCCGTACCTCGAGACGGACGATTCGGTCTGCAAGGCGTTCAGGCCGAAATCCGCCATCAGGCGCTGAGGCGCCAGGCCTCGCGCTCGCCTTCCTCCTCCCGCCGATGCGCGATGCGGTAGAGCAGCGGCAGCACCAGCAGCGTCAGCGCGGTCGACGACAGGATGCCGCCGATCACCACCGTCGCCAGCGGCCGCTGCACCTCGGCACCGGTACCGGTGGCGATGGCCATCGGCACGAAACCCAGCGAAGCGACCAGCGCCGTCATCAGCACCGGCCGCAGCCGCGTGAGCGCGCCTTCGCGGATCGCGGCGTCCAGCGGCAGGCCGCCTTCGCGAAGGTTGCGGATGAACGAGATCATCACCAGCCCGTTGAGCACCGCCACGCCCGACAGCGCGATGAAGCCCACCGCCGCCGAGATCGACAGCGGAATGCCGCGCATCCACAGTGCCACGATGCCGCCCGTGAGCGCGAAGGGGATGCCGGTGAACACCAGCAGGCCGTCCTTGAGGTTGCCGAACATCGCGAACAGCAGCGTGAACACCAGCAGCAGCGACACCGGCACCACTACCTGCAGCCGTTCGGTGGCCGAGGCGAGGTTCTCGTACTGGCCGCCCCACACGGTCCAGTAGCCGGCGGGGATCTTCACCTTGCCCATCGCCTCCTCGGCCTCGGCCACGAAGGAGCCGAGGTCGCGGCCGCGCACGTTGGCGCTGACCACGATTCGGCGCTTGCCGTCCTCTCGGCTCACCTGGTTGGGGCCGGGCGCGATGTCCAGCGTTGCCACCTCGCTCAGCGGGATGAAGCTGGTGCGCAGGCCCTCGGCGCCCGCGCCCTTGGGCAGCGCCACGGGCAGGCGCTTGATGGCTTCCAGGTCGGTGCGAAGTTCCTCGGGCAGTCGCACGATGATGTCGAAGCGCCGGTCGCCGTCGAACAGCGTGCCCGCCTCGCGCCCGCCGACCGCCGCCGAGATCGCGTCCTGCACGTCGCCCACGTTGAGGCCGTAGCGCGCGGTCTTGTTGCGGTCGATGTTCACCGTGAGCATCGGCAGGCCGGTGGTCTGCTCGACCTTCACCTCGGCCGCGCCGGCGATCTTGCCCAGCACGCCCGACACCTCGGCCGCGGCCTTGTTCAGCACGTCCATGTCGTCGCCGAAGATCTTCACGGCCACGTCGCTGCGCACGCCCGAGATCAGTTCGTTGAAGCGCAGCTGGATCGGCTGCGAAAACTCGTAGTTGTTGCCCGGCAGTTTCTCCACTTCTTCCTGCACGGCGGCAAGGAGCTCGTCGCGCGTGCGCTTCGGCTTGGGCCACTCGCTCTCGGGCTTGAGCATGATGTAGCCGTCGGAGATGTTCGGTGGCATCGGGTCCGATGCAATCTCGGCCGTGCCCGTGCGCGCGAACACGCGCTCGATCTCCGGAAACCTCGCCTTCAGCGTGCGTTCGAGCTGCTTCTGCATCTCGACCGACTGCGTGAGGCTCGTGCCCGGGATGCGAAGCGCCTGGATCGCGAAATCTCCCTCGCTCAGGCTCGGCACGAACTCCGTGCCCAGGCGCGTCGCCAGCAGACCCGACAGCACCACCGCCACCGCGGCCAGGGTAATGACCAGCGGCTTGGCCGACATGACGCGCGCGAGCAGCGGCTCGTAGCCGCGCTTGGCCCACACCATCAGGCGGTTCTCCTTCTCGCTGACCTTGCTGCCAATGAACAGCGCCACGGCCGCGGGGATGAAGGTGATCGACAGGATCATCGCGCCCAGCAGGGCAATCACCACGGTGAAGGCCATCGGGTGGAACAGCTTGCCCTCGACGCCCGTGAGCGCAAAGATCGGCAGGTACACGATCATGATGATCAGCTGGCCGAACAGCAGCGGCCGGCGCGCCTCCTGCGAGGCCGCGAACACTTCGTGGAAGCGCTCGCTGCGCGTCAGTGGCCGCCCCTTGTGTGACTGCGCATGGGCCAGCCTTCGCACGCAGTTCTCCACGATCACCACCGCGCCGTCGATGATGATGCCGAAGTCCAGCGCGCCCAGGCTCATGAGGTTGGCGCTGACCTTCTGGTTCACCATGCCGGTGAAGGTGAAGAGCATCGACAGCGGAATCACCAGCGCAGTGATCAGTGCCGCACGGATGTTGCCGAGAAACAGGAACAGGATCGCGATGACCAGCACCGCGCCCTCGAACAGGTTCTTCTTCACCGTGGCGATGGCCTTGTCGACCAGCACGGTGCGGTCGTACACCGTCACCGCCTTCACGCCGGCGGGCAGCGTGCGATTGATTTCCTGCATCTTCTTGTCGACAGCCTGCGACACGGTGCGGCTGTTCTCGCCGATCAGCATGAACACGGTTCCGAGCACCACTTCGCGGCCGTTGTCGGTGGCCGCGCCGGTGCGCAGTTCCTTGCCGATGCCGACCTCGGCCACGTCCTGCACGCGCAGCGGAATGCCGCCCGCGTTGCCGAGGATCACGTTGCCGATGTCTTCCACCGACTTCACCTGCCCCGGCGCGCGAATGAGGTACTGCTCGCCGCGCTTCTCGATGTAGCCCGCGCCCACGTTGGCGTTGTTGCGCTCCAGCGCGGTGACCAGGTCGGTCATCGTGAGGCCGTGGGCCAGCAGCTTGGCGGGGTCGGGCGCGATCTGGAACTCCTTGGCGTAACCGCCGATGGAGTTGATCTCGGTCACGCCCGCCACGTTGCGCAACTGCGGCTTGATGATCCAGTCCTGGATCTCGCGCAAGTCGGTGGGCGAGTACGGCTTGCCGTCGGCCTTCTTCGCCCCCTCCTGCGCCTCGACGGTCCAGAGGTAGATCTCGCCGAGGCCGGTCGAGATCGGCCCTATCACCGGCGAAATGCCGCTCGGCATGCTTTCCCGCGCAGACTGGATGCGCTCGTTGACGAGCTGCCGCGCGAAGTAGATGTCGATGCCGTCCTTGAAGATCACCGTCACCTGCGACAGGCCGTAGCGCGACAGCGAACGGGTCTGCTGCAAGCCCGGCAGTCCGGCCATGACCGTCTCGATCGGGTAGGTCACGCGCTGCTCGGCCTCAAGCGGCGAATAGCCGGGTGCGGCAGTGTTGATCTGCACCTGCACGTTGGTGATGTCGGGCACCGCGTCGATGGGCAGCTTCTGGTAGCTGAAGATGCCGAGTGCGGCCATGCCGAGCACGGCGAGCAGGATCAGCCAGCGCTGTTCGATGGAAAAGCGAATGATGCGTTCGAACATGCAGGCGTCCTCAGTGGGTGTGCGTGGCCGAGCTCTTGCCCTGCTGCGACTTCACGACGAAGCTGCCGCTGGCGGCATGGGCCGCGCCGGGCTCCAGTCCGCTCACGATCTCGATACGCTTGCCGTCGCTGCGCCCGGTCTGCACATGCTGCGGCACGAAGCCGCCGGGCACCCTGAGGAACACAGTCGGCTTGTCCTCCACCGTCTGCACCGCCTCGGCCGAGACGGTCACGGGCGCATCCATCTCGGAGGCCACGAGCTCGACGTTCACGAACAGGCCCGGGCGCCAGATGCGCTGCGGGTTGGTGAGCGTGACGCGCGCGGTGGCGGTGCGCGTCTGCGCGCCGATCAGCGAGCCCACGTACGACACCGTGCCACTGGCCGTCTGGTCGAACGAGGTCGAGCGGATGGTCACACGCTCGCCGATGCGCACGAGGTTCAGGTTGTTGGCGGCCACGCTGATCTCGGCCCACACGGTCGACAGGTCGGAGATGGTGAAAACGTTGACGGCTTCTCCCACCGACTCGCCGAGCGAGATGTGCTTCTCGACCACCATGCCGTCGAAGGGCGCGCGCAGCTCGTATCGGCCCAGCGCCGACGAGCCGGGCGTGGCGCCGAGCGCCAGCAGCTTCTGGTTGGCGTTGGCCACTGCGATCTGCGCCTCCTGCATCGCCTGCTGGGCTTGCAGGTAGTCCTGCTGCGCGGAGATCTTTTCTTCCCATAGCTTCTTCTCGCGCTCGTAGGTGGTGCGGGCCAGCTGCAGCCGGCGCTGCGCCGACTGCAATTCGCTGCGCTGCTCCGAAAGACCCGGGCTCGACAGCACCGCGAGCACCTGGCCACGCTTCACTTCCTGCCCCAGGTTGGCCGGCACGCTGTCGACCACGCCCGCCACGCGCGGCACCACGTGGGCCGTGCGGTCCTCGTTGAACTTGATCTCGCCGGGCAGCTGCAGCGACGTCTTGATGCGCGCGGGGCCGGTGCTCTCGATGCTCACGTCGGCCGCCTTGATCTGCTCGTCCGTGAAGGCGATCTTCTCTTCGTCTTCCTTGTGGCCGGCGGGCTCGTGGCTGGCTTCCCGCTTGCCCTCTTCGTGGTGCTCCTTGTCGATATGGCCCGAGGCTTCGCCATGGCTGTGATCGTGGTCCTTGCCCTGCGCCCCGGCTTCCTTGTGGCCTTCTTGGCCTTCGTCTTCGTGATGCTCGCCGTCGCCGTGCCCCGTGGCCTCCGAATGGCCTGCCGCTTCGGGCTTGGCGGGTGCGGTGCGCAGAATCATCGCGCCAGCGCCAAGGCCCAGCACCACGACGACCGCGATGGCGATCCACTGCTTCCTGCCCCCGCTTTTTTCAGCGAAAGGTTTGCGTTCTTCGGTGTTCATGATCTTTGGAATTCCTTGCTTGTCAGCGCGCAATGGGCGCCGTCGCGGGAGAGAAGTCGCTGGCTTCGTTGCCGAGCAGCCGGTCGAGGTCGCCGGCCGCGCGGTGCGCGTCGGCCAGTGCGAGCAGGTACTGCGCACGCACCTGGAACAGCGTGCGCTGCGCATCGAGCGCTTCAAGAAAGCTGAACTTGCCGAGCTCGAAGCCCTTGGCCGCGGCCTTGTAGGCGGCTTCGGCGCCAGGCAGCGCATCGCGTTGCAGCGTCTGCGCGGTGGCGCGCGCGGAGCGCAGCCGCTCCGAAGCCTGCGTAACGTCTGCGCCCAGCTGCAACTCGGCGGCGGCGAGGTCGTCGCGGGCCTTCTCTTCGCGGCTCAGGGCCTCGGCGACGTTGCCGCGGTTGGTGTCGAAGATCGGCAACGGAACCGACAGGCCCACGACCACCTGGTTGCGGCGGCTGCCACCGGTCTCGCCCTCGGAGGACGGCACGCGCTTGGCACCGAGCGACACAGTCAGGTCGGGAATGCGCCTGGCCCGCTCCAGTTCGGACAGCGCCTTGCGCCGCTCGACTTCGAGCCGCGCCTGCCGCACCGCGGGCGCGGCACCCAGGCGGCTTTCCACTTCCTGCGCCGGCACCATCGCCGGCAGTTGGTCGACCGCGCCTTCCACCTGCGTGAAGCGCGGGCTCGGATTGCCCCACAGCGCGGCCAGCTGCCGGCGCGCCGAGCGCAGCGCGCCCTCCGCCTGCTGCAGCTCGACGCGGATGCCGGCCTCGGCCACGCGCGCCCTGGTTTCTTCCAGCGGCGAGACCTTGCCAGCTGCCACGCGGTTGGCCGCCGCGCGGGTGGCCGTCTGCGCGAGTCCGGCGGAATCCTGCGCGAGCCGCAGGCGCTCCTGCGAGGTCAGCACGTCGAAGAAGGCGGTGACCGTCGCCGCGCGGATCTCCGCGCGGCGGCCGGCCAGCGCAGAGACGGCCTGGTCTCTCGCGCGCTCGGCCGCCGTCACGCGGGCAGCGCGCTTGCCGCCCAGTTCGAGCGGCTGGCTCAGCTGCAGCGTGGTGGTGCGGTTGTCGCGGCGCAGGTCTTCCACCTGCGCATCGAGCGTGGGGTTGGGCCAGGCGCCGGCCTGGACGATGGCGGCCTCGGTGGCGTCCTGCTCGCGGGATGCCGCGGACAGGCCGGGGTTGGCCTGCAACGCCATCGCGACGGCGTTGCCCAGCGTCAGCGGGCCTGAGGGCTCCAGCGTGCGGGCCGCCGCGCCGGATGGCTGTGAATACGGGGAGCCGGCAGCGGTCGGTGTGACCTGTGAAAAAGCCGGGGGCGCCGCCATGGCCAACGCGGCCAGCGGCACGAAGAGCGTGCGCATCGAATTCTCCTGGGTTGCGAAACAACGGACGGACGAATTCGGCGAGAGCTCAGCTGATGGTGGAAATCAGAAAAGGGGGTGTTCTCTCGCCGAATCAAAGGGCGAGAGACCAGTCGGGACGGACTGGAACGTCGGAGATGTGCGAGGCGAAGCGCTCGGCGGACGTCGCGCGCAGGGCCGGGGCCACGCGCGCCGCGGCCTTCGCCGGCTCAGCCGAAGCTTCTGCATGCTGCACGCTGCCGGAATGGCAGACCGCGCAGTCGCCGACCACGGCATTCGGCTGGGTGCTGGAGTTCTTCTGCGCGCCCTCCCCGCTGTGGCTGCGGTCGGTGCCGCGGGTTTCGCTTTCGTGATGGCCCCAGTGCTCGGGCTGCGTATCGCGCTCATGCTGGCAGTACGCCGATGCCGACGCCCAGCTGAACTGGAACGGCAACAGGACGAGCAGGAAGATGAGAAACCAGCGGCGCATGGGAGCAAAAAGTATATCGGCGGCGCGCGGCAGGCTCGGGCAAAGGCCTTGCGGCCCGCGGGCCCGGCGCAATGTATGACACCGGGTGAAGGCTTCGTCCGTCAATAGGATTACCAAATCGTAATCCCCGTATCAAAAGCGCTTCGATACCATGCGTGAATGCGGATCCTTGTCATAGAAGACGAACCCAAACTGGGCGACTACCTGAAAAAGGGGCTCGAGGAGAACGGCTACGTCGTGGATATCGCTCGCGACGGCATCGAGGGGAGGTACCTCGCCACCGAGGGCGACTACGCCCTCGTCCTGCTCGACGTGATGCTGCCCGGCATCGACGGCTTTGCCGTGCTGCAGGCCATCCGCCGCACGAAGAACGTGCCCGTGCTGGTGCTGACGGCGCGCGACAAGGTCGAGGACCGCGTGCAGGGGCTGCAGCAGGGCGCGGACGACTACCTCGTCAAGCCCTTCTCCTTCTCCGAACTGCTGGCGCGCGTGCAGGCGCTGATGCGCCGCGGCAAGCAGCAGGAATCCACCGTGCTGCGGCTGGCCGACCTGGAGGTCGATCTCGTCAGCCGCAAGTGCACGCGCAACCGCACGCGGCTCGACCTCACGGCCAAGGAGTTCACGCTGCTGCTGGTGCTGCTGCGCCGGCGCGGCCAGATCCTGTCGCGCACCACGCTCGCCGAGCAGGTGTGGGACATGAACTTCGACAGCGACACCAACGTGGTGGAAGTGGCCATTCGGCGCCTGCGCAGCAAGCTCGACGATCCGTTCGAGGTGAAGCTGCTGCACACCGTGCGCGGCATGGGCTACGTCCTCGAAGACCGCTCCTGGTCTTGACCGCCCGGCCGCACTCACTCCAGAGCCGGTTGTCGCTCTGGTTCGCCGCGCAGACCCTGTTCGGGCTCAGCGTGATCTGCTTCGCCATCTACCTCGTCACGGCCTGGAGCTTCGGGCAGAAACAGGAAGAGGAGCTCAACCAGAAGGCAGTGCTGGTGGAGCACCTGCTCAAGGAGGCCGACAAAGGCGGCGACCTCGTCTTCCTGCGGCACAAGCTCGACGACTTCTTCTCGATGCAGGACGACGTGAGCCTGTCGATCTCGCATGCGGGCAAGCAGCTTTTCCAGTCCAGTCCCACAGCCGGCAGCCGCTGGATGCGGCGCAACCTCTTGGTGCCCTGGCAGCAGAGTGGCCTGACGACGCAGTTGCAGGTTCAGCTCGGCGTGAACACGGCGCAGGAAGACCGCCTGCTGGAGCGACTCGGATGGACACTGCTGGGCGCCGTCGTGCTGGGCACGGCGCTGGTCTCGCTCACGGGCATGTGGCTGGTGCGGCGCGGCCTGCGCCCGCTCAAGGCGCTGGCCGAGCGCACCGCTGCAATGGCGCCCGACAAGGCCAACCGCCCCATCGATGCGATGGACTTCGCCGAAGAGCTGCGCCCCTGGATCACCCAGTTCAACGCGCTGCTGCTGCGGGTGCAGCGCGCCTATGTGCAGCTCGAATCATTCAACGCCGATGTGGCGCACGAGCTGCGCACGCCGCTGGCCAACCTGATCGGCGCCACCGAACTCGCGCTCACGCGTCCGCGCGGCAACGAGGAGCTGCAGGCCGTGCTCGCGTCCAACCTCGAAGAGATCGGGCGGCTCTCGGGCATCGTCACCGACATGCTGTTTCTCTCGCAGGCCGAAAGCGGCACGCCGATGCGCACACGGGCGGCGGCCAGCCTGGCGGCGCAGGCGGGCGACGTGATCGACTTCTACGACGCCATGCTGGAAGAAGCCGGCCTGCGCGCCGAGGTGAAGGGCGACGCCGTGGCCGACGTGGACGCCGCGCTGGTCCGGCGCGCCCTCTTCAACCTGCTGGGCAATGCGATCCGTTTCGCGGCGCCTGCCTCGACGATCCGCATCGAGATCGGGAGCGAGAAGAACCACAGCGAGGTCACCTTGGCGGTGGTCAATCGGGGCGAGCCGATCGACCCCGCCGCGTTGCCTCGCCTGTTCGAGCGCTTCTATCGCGCGGCACCGGCCCGCGACGGCTCGCCTCGGCACCACGGCCTGGGCCTGTCCATCGTGGAAGCCATCGCGCGCATGCACGGCGGGCGCGTGTTCGCGGCGAGCCAGGGCGGCGAGACGCGCATCGGCTTCACAGTGCGCCGCGACGGCTGAGCCGCCGTCAGGACTTGGCGCGAGCGCCGTCCGACGCGACTGCTGCCTTGCGGCCGATGAACAGGTTGATCAGCGGCCCCGTCATTGCCGTGGTCACGAGCGCCATCACCAGCAGCATCGTGAACAGCTCGGGGCCGATGAGCCCTGCATCGAGGCCGATCTTCATCACGATGAGTTCCATCAGACCGCGCGCATTCATCAGCGAGCCCGTGGCGAGGCTGTCGCGCCAGCCATAGCCCGCCATGCGTGCGCCGGCCGCGCCGCCTGCGATCTTGCCCACGGTGGCCACGCCCACGATCAGCAGCATTGCGCCAAGGCTCGCGCCCGAGAAGGCATTGGCCGTGGTGCCCAGTCCCGCCAGCGCGAAGAACAGCGGCATCAGCACGACGATGGAAATCGGCTCGATGCGCTCGGTGAGCGACTTCAGCAGCCGGTCGTCGCGCGGCAGGCAGGCGCCGAACAGGAAGGCGCCGAACACCGCATGCAGGTGCAGCCACTCGGTGACCAGCGCCGTCGCCAGCAGGCCGATCATCAGCGCCGCCATCACCGTGGTCGAAGGCTCGCCCTCGGGCGCCTTGGCGCGCAGCAGCCGCGCGAAGGCCGGCTTGAGCCCGAAGAACAGCGCCAGCAGCACCACCGCCATGCCCAGCGTGGTCTTGAGCAGGCCCCGGTAGCCCTCGCCCGCGCCGACCAGCGCGACCACGACGGCCAACAGGATCCAGGCGAACACGTCGACCACGGCCGCGGCACCCAGCGACAGCTGGCCGAAGGGCGTGCGCGTCATGCCGCGGTCTTTCAGGATGCGCGCCATCACGGGAAAGGCGGTGATCGACAGCGCCGCCGCGATGAACAGCGCGAACGGCCAGAACGCGACCCCGGCCGGCGCGAGCGCCGGATGCAGCGCCGGCGCGATCGCCAGGCCCAGCGCCATCGGCACGGCCACGCTCAGCACGCCCACGTAGCCCGCCGAGCGAAGCTGCTCACGCACGCCCTGCGACGCCCGCAGCTCCAGGCCGACCACAAACATGAACAGCACCAGCCCCAGCGTCGACAGCGACGAAAGCCCCTGCAGCGACTCCTTGGAGAACAGCTGCGCATGCAGCGAGGGAAACAGCGCCCCCATCACGACCGGCCCGAGCATCAGCCCCGCCGCCATCTCGCCGACGACGCCCGGCTGGCCCACGTGGCGAAGAATCCATCCGCACAGGCGCGCGGTGATCAGGATGACGATGAGTTGCAGCAGGAGCGAAGTGACAGACATCGGGAGACGGGAGTACGGAAGGCAATGCGGCGGATGTTAGTTCGAAGCCGTGTCGTCGAGCCAGCGGTTGGCCCATTGGTTCAGCGGCGCGAGGCGCTTGACGAGTTCGCCGCCCGACTCGGTGAGCGCATAGCCTGCATCGGCAAGCTCGACCACGCCGACAGCGCGCAGCTCCTTGAGCCGGTCGTTCAGCACCGAGGGCGACATGTCGTCCGTGCTGGTGCGCAACGCCCTGAAGCTCTGCGGCAGCCCGTCGCGCAGCTCCCACAGGATGCGCAGCGTGCCCTTGCGGCCGAGCTGCTCCAGCAGCCGCATGATGGGCCGGCGCGATGCCGTGGGTTGTGCGTCTTCCATGCCGGGTCCTTCGGTTGATCGGTCGTTCGGCGAGTGTACGCGCTTGCGCTACGCATTTCGTAGCGATAGACTGCAGCGAATCGCTACGCTTTTCGTAGCGATTTCCATCATTGCATTGAAGGAACCGTCCATGGCCGACACAGCCGCAAACCCCACGCCGAGGATTCCCCCGCTCGAAGCGCCCTATCCCGAGCCCATCGGCGAACTGCTCCAGCGCATGACGCCGCCGCAGGCGCCCGAAATCCTCGCCCTGTTCCGCGTGATGGCCGTGAACCCTGCGCTGGCCGAACGCACGCTCGACCTGGGCCGCTACCTGCTGGGCCGCAAGGCGGCCATCGGCCTGCGCGAACGCGAGATCGTCATCCTTCGGGTCTGTGTCCGCTGCGGTGCCGAATACGAATGGGGCGTGCACTGGGCCGGTTTCGCCGACGCGGCCGGCTTCAGCGAAACCGACCGGCGAGTGATGGCATCGGCCGATGGCGATCTTTCATTGCTCGCGCCGCGCGACCGGCTTCTGGTATCGATGGTCGATCAGTTGCACGACACGAGCAATGTGGACGATGCACTGTGGGAGGCCCTGGGCGCGCACTGGAGCCATGCGCAGCTGATCGAGCTGATGATGCTCGCGGGTTGGTATCACTCCGTGAGCTATGTGTGCAATGCGGCGCGGGTGCCGCTGGAGGCGTGGGCTGCGCGCTGGTGAAGTGAAGCCGTGGCTTCTACTTTTGCGCGCGCATCAGACGCAGCCCGTTCGCCACCACCAGCAGGCTCGCCCCCATGTCGGCAAACACCGCCATCCACATGGTCGCGCTGCCGAACACCGCGAGCACGAAGAACACGGCCTTGATGCCCAGCGCCAGCGTGATGTTCTGCCACAGTACCGAATGCGCCCGGCGCGACAGGCGGATGGTCTCGGGGATGCGGCGCAGGTCGTCGTTCATGATGACCACGTCGGCCGCCTCCATCGCGGTGTCGGTGCCGGCCCCGCCCATCGCGAAGCCGATGTCGGCCTGCGCGAGCGCGGGGGCGTCGTTGATGCCGTCGCCGGTCATCGCGGCGGCGCCGTAGCGCTGCTGCATGGCCTTGACGGCTTCGAGCTTCTCCTCGGGCAGCAGGTTGCCGCGCACGTCGTCGATGCCGGCGTGGGCGCCGATGGCCTTCGCGGTGGCGGCGTTGTCGCCGGTGAGCATCACGGGCACGACGCCGAGCGCACGCAGTTCCGCCACCGCGGCCTGCGACGATTCCTTGATGGTGTCGGCAACGGCGAACAGCGCGAGCACGGCCTTGTCCGATGCCAGCAGCGTGACGGTGCGGCCCGCCTCTTCATGGCGCTTCAGTTCGGCTTCGAGCGACGGCGTGCACAGGCCTCGCTCCTCGATCAGGCGGTGGTTGCCGAGCACGTAGGCCTGCCCCGCGTGCGTGGCCTGCACGCCGCGGCCGGGCAGCGCGGCGAAGTCGCCGACTTCGTCCTGCGGCCCCTTCAGGCCTTCGGCAATGGCCTTCGACACCGGGTGGTCCGAACGACCCGCGATGCTGGCAGCAATGGTGAACACCGTGGCCTCGTTGCCCGAGGTGTCGACCAGCACCGAGTCGACCAGCTTCGGCTTGCCTTCGGTGACGGTGCCGGTCTTGTCGAGCGCAACCGCCTTGAGCCTGCGCGCCTCTTCGAGGTACGTGCCGCCCTTGATGAGAATGCCGCGCCGCGCGGCCGCGGCCAGCGCGCTCACCACGGTGACAGGCGTCGAGATCACCAGCGCGCACGGGCAGGCGATGACCAGCAGCACCAGCGCCTTGTAGATGGCCTGCAGCCACGTCCAGTCCATGAACAGCGGCGTGAGCACCGCCACGGCCAGCGCCAGCACGAAGACGGTGGGCGTATAGATGGCGGCGAACCTGTCGACGAAGCGCTGCGTCGGCGCGCGCGAACCCTGCGCCTCCTCGACCGCGTGGATGATGCGCGCCAAGGTGGTGTTGGCCGCCACCGCCGTCACGCGGAACTCCAGCCCGGCGGTCTGGTTGATGGTGCCCGCGAACACCTGGTCGCCGACGGTCTTGTCGACCGGAATGCTCTCGCCCGTGACCGGCGCCTGGTCGATGGCGCTGGTGCCTTCGGTGACGACACCGTCCAGCGGCACGCGCTCGCCGGGGCGGATGCGCGCAATGGCATCCAGCACCACCTCGCTGGCCATCACGGTGCGCCAGCTGCCGTCGGCCTGCTTCACCTCGGCCTGCTCGGGCGCGAGCGCCAGCAGGCTCTGGATGGCATTGCGCGCGCGGTCCACGGCGCGCGCTTCGATCAGTTCCGCGATGGCATAGAGCGCCATCACCATCGCGGCTTCGGGCCACTGGCCGATGATGAAAGCACCGGTGACGGCCACGGCCATCAGTGCGTTGATGTTCAGGCGCCCGCGCACCAATGCGGCAAAGCCCTTCTTGTAGGTGTCGAGACCGGCGAGGCTGATCGCGCCCAGCGCCAGCACCATCTCGGCCGCCATGAAGCCCTTGCTCTCGAACCCCATGAAGGAGATCGATTCGGCCGCGATGGCCAGCAGCAGTGCAGCCACCAGGCGTGCAAGCCCGATGCTCATGCCGGCGATCTTCGCGGGCGCGGCTGCCGCGGCACCCTCTGCGTTCAGCGGCTCGGGCTTGAAGCCGGCCTTGCGGATCGCGGCGAGCGCCTGGGGCAGCACGCCGTCGTCGGTGGTGATGGCCATGGTGCGTTCGCCAAGCCGGAAGCGCAGGCCCTTGACCCCCGCGACCGGCTCGAGCGCACGGCGGATCTCGGATTCCTCGACGGCGCAATCCATCGTGGGAATGCGAAAGAGCAAGGCGCCCTTGGGAATATCGGCCGCGTCGATGGCGGGCGACGAGCCGCAGACCGGATCGCCGCAGCAGGATGTTGCGGCAGGGGAATGCGCATGCCCGGGCGCGTGGTCGTGACCATGATCGTGGTCGTGGTCGTGGTCGTGGTCGTGCGGATGAAGGGCCGGCGTCACCGGCTTCAGGGCGTTCTGATTCGTCATGGCATCGATTGGAAACCCTGAAGCAGGTGTAGAGTCAAACGCTCATTCCCACTCGTTCATTTGCCGCATCATGAAAATCGGGGAACTGGCCAAGGTCGCGAACACGCCGGTCGAAACCATCCGGTACTACGAGCGCGAGCAACTGCTGCCCGAGCCCGCGCGCACCGATGGCAACTACCGCATCTACGACGAAGACCATGCCCAGCGCCTGGGCTTCATCCGCCGCTGCCGCTCGCTCGACATGACGCTCGACGAGATCCGCAGCCTGCTGAAATTCCGCGACGCGCCACAGGACGACTGCGGCGAGGTCAACCAGTTGCTGGACGACCACATCGGCCACGTGGCCACGCGCATCGCCGAACTCAAGATGCTGGAGAAGCAACTGAAGGCGCTGCGCCAACAATGCTGCGGCCCCGAATCGGCCAACGCCTGCGGCATCCTGCAGGAACTGGACACCGCCTCCCTCGCTCCCGAGACCTTCGGCCAGCACGCAGGCCATGTGCACGGGGCGCTGCACGCGCCGGCCAAGCGGGGCGGCTGATCGGGCTTCTTACTTGCCCACCAGCTGCGTGAGCTTGTCCGCCTCGAAGTTCTCGTCGCGCGCCGCATCGCCCGGCACGCAATCCTTGGTGCCCGGCTGCGCCGACAGCTTCTCGATGGCCTGCCACAGCAGCGCGATCTGGTGCTCCTGGCTCGATGCGCTGTCGATCAGCCCGCGCAGCGCCTGGCTCAGCGGGTCGTCTTCCTGCGTGATGCCGTAGGCGGAGAACTTCTGCGGCGCGGCCACATCGGCGCTTTCGCCGGTCTTCGACGGAATGATGCGTGCGGGAATGCCCACCGCGGTCGCCCCCGCCGGCACCGGCTTGATGACCACCGCGTTGCTGCCGATCTTGGCGCCATCGCCCACGACGAAACCGCCCAGCACCTTGGCCCCCGCGCTCACCACCACATCACGCCCCAGCGTCGGGTGCCGCTTGGCGCCCTTGTAGAGCGAGGTGCCGCCCAGCGTCACGCCCTGGTAGATGGTGCAGCCGTCGCCGATCTCGGCCGTCTCGCCGACCACCACGCCCATGGCGTGGTCGAAGAACACGCGCTCGCCGAGCTTGGCGGCCGGATGGATCTCGATGCCGGTGAGCCAGCGCGCCCAGTGCGCGATGAAGCGCGCGGGCCACTTGAAGCCATGCGTCCAACAGGCGTGCGCCCAGCGATGCAGCACCACGGCATGGAAGCCGGGGTAGACCGTGATCACTTCCCATGCGCTGCGGGCGGCCGGGTCGCGTTCGAGGATGCACCGGATGTCGGCGCGCAGTCGAGTGAACATCGCTGCCTTCTGTCTGTTGTCGTTATATCGATAGGGGCGAAGCAGTCTAAGGCCGGGGGTCTTCGCGTAGGGCCGAAGGGGTTTTTTATTCAGGAGCTTTTGCCGGCCTTGGGTGCCTTGGCGGCGTCGGCCATGGCCTTGGCGATGCCACGCAGGATGTGGATTTCCTCCGGCGTAGGCTGGGCGCGGTTGAAAAGCTGCTGCAGCCGCGGCATCAGCTTCTTGGGCGCTTCGGGATCGAGGAAACCGATCTCCACGAGCGAGCGCTCCCAGTGGTCGAGCATGCCGGCCACCGCCTGCGCATCGGCCGCCTGCACGGGGTTGATGGCTTCGCGCACCTCGTAGCCACCGAGCGCGAGCCGCCACTCGTAGGCCACCACCTGGATCGCCGCGCCCAGGTTGAGCGAGCCGAACTTCGGATCGGTCGGGATGCTCAGGGCCACGTTGCAGCGGTAGACGTCCTCGTTGCGCATGCCAAATCGCTCGGAGCCGAACAGGAAGGCCACGTGCTGGTCGCCCTGTTTGGCCAGGGGTTCCAGGTGCTCCCGGGGCGTGCGCGTGGGCGGGCCGAAGTCGCGCGGGATCATGGCCGTGGCGCACAGGTGGGTGACGCCGTCAAGGGCTTCGTCCAGCGTTTCTACGATGCGGGCGTTGGTCAGCACGTCGAGCGCGCCGCTCGCGCGCTGGATGGTTTCCTCGCGCCGCAGCACGTTGGCCCAGCGCGGCGCCACCAGTACGAGGTCGGAAAAACCCATGGTTTTCATGGCGCGGGCGGCGGCGCCCACGTTGCCGGCGTGGCTGGTCTGGATCAGGATGAAACGGGTGCGCATGGCGGATTTGGAGACACGAAACGGCGGAGCCGGTAAAATCCCCCGATTCTCGCTGCCCGCATCGCCGGGCCGCCTCCGGGGGCCTCCCCACCGTTCTTCCCACAATCCAATGTCGTCCCCCAACCTGCATCCCATGCTCAACGTGGCCGTCAAGGCCGCACGCGCCGCCGGCGCGATCATCAACCGCGCCGCCCTCGACGTCGAGGCCGTTCGCATCTCCCAGAAGCAGGTCAACGACTTCGTCACCGAAGTCGATCACGCCAGCGAAAAAGCGATCATCGAGACGCTGCTTGGCGCGTACCCGGGGCACGGCATCCTGGCCGAAGAATCGGGCACCGAACACGGCGCCAAGGACTCCGACTACGTCTGGATCATCGATCCGCTCGACGGCACCACCAATTTCATCCACGGCTTCCCGGTGTACTGCGTGTCCATCGCGCTGTCGGTGCGCGGCAAGATCGAGCAGGCCGTGGTGTACGACCCCACCCGCAACGACCTGTTCACCGCCACCAAGGGCCGCGGCGCCTACATGAACGAGCGCCGCATCCGCGTCTCCAAGCGCACCCGCCTCAACGAGTGCCTGATCTCCACCGGCTTCCCGTTCCGCACCGGCGACAACTTCAAGCAGTACCTGGCCATCATGGCGGACATGATGCCCCGCGCGGCCGGCCTGCGCCGCCCCGGCGCCGCCGCACTCGACCTCGCCTACGTGGCGGCCGGCTTCACCGACGCCTTCTTCGAGACCGGCCTGAATCCCTGGGACGTGGCCGCGGGTTCGCTGCTGGTGACCGAGGCCGGCGGCCTGATCGGCAACTTCACGGGCGAGCCCGAGTTCCTCGAACAGCGCGAATGCCTGGCCGGCGCCCCGCGCATCTACGGCCAGCTGGTGCCGCTGCTCGCCAAGTATTCGAAGTTTGCCAACGTGGACGACAAGCTGCGCGCCAGCGACCGCGTGCGCGCCGTGTCCGCCTCGACCAAGTCGAATGCCGCCGACGCCTCGGTCGACCTGTACGCCCGCAGCACCGTGGTCGACTTCGCGGATGAAGCTGCCGAAGGCGCCGCCCCGGCCCCCGCCCCCCCCCCCCCCCCCCCCCACCTCCCCCCCCCCCCCCCCCCCCCCCCCCCCCCCCCTGGCCCCGCCGCCGGCGCCCCC
>NZ_JBGLYN010000099.1:0-20726 GCF_047304045.1 Variovorax sp. Varisp85 | reverse complement strand
CCCCATCCCAACCTTCCCCCAGAGGGGGAAGGAGCAACACCATGAACGCACTGCTGTCCGTCGAAAAGCTCACCCGCCGCTTCGGCGGCCTCACCGCCGTCAACGCCGTCACGCTCGACCTGCACGTCGGCGAGGTCCACGCGGTGATCGGCACCAACGGCGCCGGCAAGTCGACGCTGATCAACATGCTTTCCGGAGAGCTCGAAGCCTCCGAAGGCCGCATCGCTCTCGACGGCGTGGACATCACCGGCCGCGCCCAGTCGAAGCGCGCGCGCGACGGCGTGGGCCGCAGCTACCAGCGCACGACCATCTTCCCGGAGTTCAGCGTGCACGAGAACTGCCGGCTCGCCGCGCAGGCCGCCACGCCCAGGCCCTGGGCCTTCTGGCAGCCGTCGCAGGACTGCGCCACCAGCAACGCCACGGCCGACGCCGCGCTCGAAGCCGCCGGCCTCGCCCACGAAGCGCACCGCATCGCCGGCACCATGAGCCACGGCGCGCAGCGCCAGCTCGAAGTGGCGATGTGCCTGGCCACCAACCCGCGCGTGCTGCTGCTCGACGAGCCGCTCGCCGGCATGGGCGCCGAAGAAACCGACCGCATGCTCACGCTGCTCGCGCGGCTGAAGGCCACGCACGCGATCCTGCTGGTGGAGCACGACATGGACGCGGTGTTCCGCATCGCCGACCGCATCACCGTGATGGTGAACGGCACGGTCATCGCCACCGGCAACCCGCAGGAGATCCGCGAGAAGCCCGAGGTTCGCACCGCGTATCTGGGCGAGGAACACTGATGCCCCCACGCTCGTCACTTCGTGTATTCGCTGCCCCCCGAGGAGGCGCTGGCCTCCCTTGGGGCGGCCCGGCGGGAGACCACTGATGCTCATCGTTCGCGACCTCAACACCTACTACGGCAACAGCCACATCCTGCGCGGCGTGCACGCCGGCATTCCCACGGCCACTTCGGTGGGCCTGCTCGGGCGCAACGGCATGGGCAAGACCACGCTGATCCGCACGATGATGGGCTACGTGCGCCCCGCCTCGGGCGAAGTGCAGGTCGACGGCCGCACCGTCACCGGCCTGCCGCCCGAGAAGATGGCGCGCCTGGGCATCGGCTACGTGCCCGAAGGGCGCGGCATCTTCCCCAATCTGTCGGTGCGCGAGAACCTCGTGATGAGCGAGCGCGCGGGCATCGACGGCCGGCGCAACTGGACCTTCGACCGCGTGATGGCCACCTTTCCGCGCCTGTCGGAGCGGCTGTCGCACGGCGGCCAGCAGCTGTCGGGCGGCGAGCAGCAGATGCTGTCGATCGGCCGCGCGCTGATGACCAATCCGCGCCTGCTGATCCTCGACGAGGCCACCGAAGGCCTCGCACCGCTGATCGTGGCCGAGATCTGGCGCGTGATCGGCGAGATCCGCGCGACCGGCATCGCGACGCTGATCGTCGACCGCGACTACCGCAAGGTGCTGGCGCACACCGACCTCGCGGTGGTGATGGAGAAGGGGCAGATCGTGCGGCATGGGGCCTCGGCGGATCTGCTCGCCGAGCCGCAGGCGCTGGAGGAATTGCTGGGCGTGTGAAGGCGGGGGAGCCGGCGCTACTCGATGAACCGCCGCAGCCCTTCAAGATCGATCACGGTGATCCCCCCGTACTCGATCCGCAGGAACCCCGCTTCCTTCAACCGGTTCAACGCCGCATTGCACCGCTGACGCGACACGCCCGAGAGATTCGCAATCTCCTCCTGCGAAGTCTGCAGGTGCGGTTCGCTGCCCGGATGCAGCCACGGGTGGAACAGCCCCGCCAGCGCGCGCGCCACCTGGCTGTCGGTGTCGAGCAGCCGGTGCGCCGCATAGTTGCCCATGAACCAGTGCAGCCGCTCGTTGATCTGCTGCAGCAGGAAGTGATCGAAGCCGCGCTGCGTGCGGTGCAGCCACTCGAAGGTTTCCAGCGGCAGCTGCGCCACCCTGCTCGGCCGCAGCGCGATGATGTCGGCCGAACGCGGCAGCGCGCGCAGCAGCGTGCCTTCGCCGAACCAGCTGCCCACCGACAGGCCGCCGAAGGTCACCGAGCGCCCGTCGCTCGAGGTGATCGACCACTTGAGCAGCCCTTCGAGCGTGCCGTACCAGTGCACCGGCGTGTCGCCGCGCCGGCACAGCGCGGCGCCGGCCGCCACCTCGACCTCGCGCATCTCGTCGAGCACGCGCTCGCCCGCCGCCACATCGAGCAGCGGGAACCAGGCCGAGCCTTGCAGCAATTGCGGAATCGTCAGCGATGCCGCCTGGGGGGCCGGCTTCGTCGTGGGCATGGAATGAAAGCTCCTGAAGGCGCGGGTGCGTAAACCCTGAGCCCAAATGTCGTCGCGATGACTGAGTGTGCCCGCGCAGCCAAAAATAATAGCGCGCCCCCCATGAAAGACACCAGGAGCCACCGACCATGTCGAAGCGCAAAGTGATCGTGACCATCGCCCCCACCGGCGGCATGGCGCACAAGTCGCAGAACCCCCACCTGCCCACGCAGCCCGCCGAGATCGCCGCCGACGTGCTGCGCTGCTGGAACGCCGGCGCGAGCGTGGTGGCCATCCACGCGCGCCGCCCCGACGACGGCGCCACCTGCAACGCCGAGGTGTACCGCGACATCAACAGCCGCATCCGCGCGCTCGGCAGCGACATCGTGCTCAACAACTCCACCGGCGGTGGCGTGCACGGCGACATGGTGAAACCGCTGGCCGGCGAGCGCTGGGAGATCGCGTGGGAAGAACGCATCAAGGGCATGGACGCCGGCGCCGAGATGTGCACGCTCGACGCCACCACGCTCAACCTGAGCTTCGAGGGCAAGCAGATCCTGATGGACACGCCCATCACGCGCGGGCGCGAACTGGCCGCCGGCATGAAGGCGCGCGGCATCAAGCCCGAGTGGGAGGTGTTCAGCCCCACGCACATCCTGCAGGACACGACCACGCTGATCGGCGAAGGCCACGACGACGAGCCCTACTTCATCAACCTCGTGATGAACGTGCACCGCAACTTCCAGAACGCGATGCCCTACTCGCCGCGCAACCTGCAGATGATGGTCGACACGCTGCCCAAGGGGGCGATCTTCGGCGTGAGCGGCATCGGCATGTCGCAGCTCGAAGCCAACGTCGCGGCGCTGCTGCTGGGCGGCCATGCGCGCGTGGGGCTGGAAGACAACCTCTACTTCCGCCAGGGCGAGCTGGCCACCAACGTGCAGCTCACCGAGCGCATCGTGCGGGTGATCCGCGAGCTCGACATGGAAGTGGCGACGCCGGCCGAGGCGCGGCAGATCATGGGCCTGCCGCGCACGGGCGGTCCGCGGCCCGAGTTCGCGCTGGGCTGAGTGACACGACAACAATGAACGGAGACACGCAGATGAACATTTCCCGCACTGCCCCGGACGTGAAGCGGGTGGCGGTGGTCGGCACCGGCGTGATCGGTGCGAGCTGGGCTGCGTACTTCCTGGCGCACGGGCTCGACGTGAACGCGATCGATCCTTCGCCCGGCGCGGAAGAACGGCTGCGCGAAGCGGTGGCGCAGCACTGGCCGACGCTGCAGCGCTTCGGGCTGGCCGAGGGCGCGTCGGCGGACCGCCTGCGCTTCCACGACAGCCTGGAAGACGCGGTGTCCGTGGCCGACTTCGTGCAGGAGAACGGCCCCGAGCGCATGGATTTCAAGATCGACCTGTTCCGACGCATGGATGCGGCTGCGCCAGCGGAGACGATCCTCGCATCGAGCTCATCGGGCCTGGCGATCAGCGGCGTGCAGTCGGGCTGCGCGCACCCGCAGCGCGTGGTGCTGGGGCATCCGTTCAACCCGCCGCATCTGATTCCCCTCGTCGAGGTCATCGGCGGCGAGCAGACTTCGGCCGAGGTCATCGAACGCACGATGGCCTTCTACGCGGCCATCGGCAAGCGGCCGATCCACGTGAAGCGCGAGGTGAAAGGCCACATCGCGAATCGGCTGCAGGCCGCACTGTGGCGCGAGGCGTTCCACCTGGTCAACGAAGGCGTGGCGAGCGTGGCCGATATCGACACGGCCATCGCCCACGGCCCCGGCCTGCGCTGGGCGGTGATGGGGCCGTTCATGAACCTGCATCTGTCGGGCGGCGCGGGCGGCATCGAGCACCTGCTCGCGCATTTGGGCGGGCCGATCGAGGACTGGTGGAAAGACTTGGGTGCGCCGTCGATGACGGCCGAGCTCAGGCAGAAGGTGGTGCAAGGCGTGTCCGAGGAGTTGGGCACTCGACGCACGGCCGACCTCGAAGCCGCCCGCGACACCCTGCTGTTAGACCTGATTCGCGCCAAGAGCAACACCGGCAGACTCGATTGAAATGACCGACTTCCTCCAAGACGAAAACCTGATCGCCCCGCCCCGCACGGTGCGCATCGACTTCGACGATGGCTCCTTCGCGCTGCGTTCGCCAATGGCGCTGAAGCCCTATGCGCGCTGCATCGGCGAATGGATCGAGCGCTGGGCGCATGAGACACCCGACGCACTGGCCTTCGCCGAGCGCGACGAAACAGGCGAAGGCTGGCGCAAGCTCGACTACCGCGCATTGCGTCACGCCGTGGGCGCCGTCGCCCAGGCGCTGCTCGACATGAACCTGCCTCAGGGCCAGCCGGTCGTGATCCTGTCGGACAACGCCATCGACCACGCGGTGCTGATGCTGGCCGCCATGCACATCGGCCGCACCGCGTGCTCGCTGTCGAGCGCCTACTCGCGCATGGCGAAAGACCCGTCGCGGCTGCACGGCATGCTGCAGGCGCTGAAGCCGGGGCTGATCTACGCATCGGATGCGAAGGTGTACGGCGGCTCGCTCGCCGGCTGCGGCGTCGAGGCGGTCACCGTGTTCAGCCGCAACGCCGAGGCGCATCCCGGTGCGATGGCGTTCGAGCGGCTGCTCGCGGCGAAGGAAACGCCCGCCGTCATGCAGGCCTTCGCCGACGTGCTGCCCGACACGCACGCCAAGTACCTGTTGACCTCAGGCTCCACCGGCAAGCCCAAGATCGTCATCAACACGCACCGCATGCTCTGCGCCAACCAGCAGATGATGGCGCAGACCTGGCGCTTCCTCACGCGGGAAGCACCGGTGCTGGTCGACTGGCTGCCCTGGAGCCATACCTTCGGCGCAAACCACAATCTGAACATGGTGCTGTGCCACGGCGGCGCGCTCTACATCGACGAGGGCCGGCCCGCGCCGGGCCTGATCGAGAAGACGGTGCGCAACCTGCGCGAGGTGAAGCCCACGCTGCTGTTCAACGTGCCGCGCGGCTTCGACATGCTGCTGCCCTTTCTCGAAGCCGACGACGCGCTGGCCGCCGAGGTGTTCTCGCGCCTGCGGCTGGCCTTCTACGCGGCGGCGGCGCTCGCGCCTTCCACCTGGCAGCGGCTCGAAGCGGTGGCTGCGCGCGTACGCCCTACCCGGCCGCTGTGGCTCACCACCTCGTGGGGCGCGACCGAGACCTCGCCCGCCATCACCTCCGCACACTGGAAGCTCGACGGCGCCGGCTGCATCGGCGCGCCGCTGCCCGGGCTGGAGCTGAAGTTCGTGCCCAACGGCGAGAAGCTGGAGATGCGCGTGAAGGGCGTCTCGGTGTTTCCGGGCTATCGCGATGCACCGCGCGAGACGGCGCAGGCCTTCGACGAAGAGGGCTACTACCGCATCGGCGACGCCGGCTTCCTCGCGAACCCGGCGCAGCCCGCGCAGGGCGTGATCTTCAACGGCCGCGTGGCGGAAGACTTCAAGCTCTCGAGCGGCACCTGGGTGTCGGTGGGCACGCTGCGCGTCAAGCTGGTGTCGCTGCTCGCGCCGCATGCGCAGGACGTGGTGCTCACCGGCCACGACCGCGACGAGATCGGCATGCTGGTGTTTCCCAGCCCGCAAGGCGCTGCGCTCGCGCCCGATGCCCTGCGCGAACGCATCGCTGGCATGCTGCGCGCGCTGCGCGACGAAGGCGCGGGCTCCTCGCAATGCCCGGCCTGCGCATTGGTGCTGGCCGAGCCCCCGAGCCTCGACGCGGGCGAGATCACCGACAAGGGCTACATCAACCAGCGCGCCGTGCTGACGCGCCGCGCGACCGACGTGGCGCGGCTGCATGCGTCCGGCGACGCGCAGGTGGTGCGCCCGGGCTGAACCCCGAATCCCGCCCCTAGGAGACATGGCCATGCAGCACGTCACATACGACATCGAAGACACGGTGTGCACGATCACGCTGAACCGCGCGAACAAGCGCAACGCCGTCGACGGTCCCATGGCCGCCGAGCTGCGCGAAGCCTTCGAGCGTTTCGAGGTCGACGACGCGCTGCGCGTCGCGGTGCTGACCGGCGCGGGCGGCAATTTCTGCGCGGGTGCCGATCTCTCGGCCGTGGGCGACCCGGCCCGCCGCAACGAGCTCGATCCCCAAGGCGGCGGCAGCGGCCCGATGGGGCCGACGCGCATGGCGCTGTCGAAGCCGCTGATCGCGGCGGTGAACGGCCACGCGGTGGCCGGCGGCCTCGAACTCGCGCTGCTGGCCGACCTGCGCGTGGCCGACGAGGACGCGGTGTTCGGGGTGTTCTGCCGCCGTTGGGGCGTGCCGCTGATCGACGGCGGCACGGTGCGGCTGCCGCGCATCGTGGGCATGGGCCGCGCGCTCGACATGATTCTTTCGGGCCGTGCAGTGGGCGCGGCCGAGGCGCTGGCGATGGGTCTCGTCAACCGCGTCACGCCACCGGACGGCGCGCTGGCCGCCGCGCAGGAACTGGCCCGCCAGCTCGCTGGGTTCCCGCAGCAATGCATGCTGGCCGACCGCCGCAGCGCCTACGAACAATGGGACCTGCCGCTGGCCGAAGCGCTGCGCCGCGAAGG
Organism: Variovorax sp. Varisp85; assembly: GCF_047304045.1. Lineage (NCBI taxonomy): Bacteria > Pseudomonadati > Pseudomonadota > Betaproteobacteria > Burkholderiales > Comamonadaceae > Variovorax > Variovorax sp. Varisp85. The sequence continues at coordinate 13,870 of NZ_JBGLYN010000099.1, read as the reverse complement.
CGCGCTGGGCGTGCCGATGGTCTTCGCCGAGGGCGAAGCCGGCGCCGCGCGCTTCGCAAGAGGCGCCGGCCGCCACGGCGAGTTCGGGCGCTGAGCGCCTGGCTTCAGCGCCTGGGCGCGGCCTTCTTCTTCGGCTCGCTCCCGCCGCCGAACAGCTTCTCCACCTGCTGCCCCATCCGGGCTCCGATCGCCGTGCCCACGCCCGGCAGCACCGCGCTGCCGATGGCCGCGCCGGTGAGCGCAGCGCCGGTCAACGACAGCTCGGGGTCGCTCATGGTGCCGCTCACCTTGAGCGGGACGCCGACCACGCCGTCGACGAGGTCCACCGCGATCTCGCCGTCGAGCCTGCGGTTGAACAGCTTCAGGTTGCCGCTCGCGGTGAGCACCCCGGAACGGGCCTTGAGGTTGCTGTACTGCATCACCACGCCGTCTTCGGTACCCTGGGTGTCGAGCGTGCCGCTGAGTTCGTCCAGCGCGGTGGTGCCTCCGCGGCTGATGCCGGCGGTGGTGACGGCCTTGGCCACGTCCAGCCGCGTGAGCATGGCGGGCTGCACCGAGAAGGTGGTGCGGGTGTGCAGGCCGCGGATCAGCGCGCCCAGTTCCTCGGCATCGCCGGCCTCGGTCCTGAGCGTGGTATGGCCCGAGACCTTGCCCGCCACCGAAGTGCGGCGGCCAAAGGCCTGCACCAGGCTTTCGATGTCGACCTGGCGCGGCTCCAGCTCGGCCGACACCCGCAATTTGCCGCCGGGCGGCGTCTCGAGGCGGGCGACGCCGTTCCACGTGCCGCCGCCCACCTCGATGCGGGTGCGCCAGCGGTCCTGCCCGTCCAGGCGGTCCAGCCGAAGCCGCGTGAGCGTCGCGGCGCCGGCCCGTTCGAGCCGGGCCTGGCGCGGGCGCCAGCCGGGGTCGAAGCGGATGTCGCCGTCGTAGGCCAGCGCAATATCGCGCCGGTCGATCCAGACCACGTCGCGCCAGCGCAGCTGTGCCAGCGGCACGGGGGCCAGCGTCCACGGCGCGGGCAGCGCCACCAGATTGCCGCTGTCCTCCTGCGGCTTGGGGCCCTTGCCCCGGAACGCCCGCACCGAGGCGCGCGGCAGCACCAGGCTTTCGATCTCGAGATCGTCAACGGCAACGATGCGCTGCAGCAGCGGCGCGAGCTTCAGCCGCAGGGTCAGGCGGCGCAGGGTGATGGGACGCGGCTGGTCGGTGGCGATCTCGGACAGCGCCAGCACGGGCACCGGCAGCAGCGACCAGTGGGCCCCGCCGACCTTCAGGGCAACGCCGAAGCGCTTCTCGAAGCCTTCGGCGATCTTCGCGGCCACCTCTTCGTCGGAGGGCAGGCGCACGCTCACCACCCACACCAGCGCGCCCACGCCCAGCAGCAGCGCTGCGGCGATGCCCAGGAGCCAGCGGCGGACGGGGTGCTTCATCGGTGCAAGCTAGCACGCAAAGGCGACTCGGTTTGTCAGTCGCCATCGCTATAGTTTTGAGTCCCCTTTTACAGGCAAGAAGGAAGTACCGAATGCGTATCTGGAAAAAAGAAGTCTCCGTCGAGGAGCTCACCCGCAACCACGTCGGCACCGCCGTCTCCGCGCTGGGCATGGAATTCCTGGAGGTGGGCGACGACTTCATCCGCGCCCGCTGTCCGGTGGACGAGCGCACCCGCCAGCCCTACGGCATCCTGCACGGCGGCGTGTCGGTGGTGCTGGCCGAGACGCTGGGCTCCTGCGGCGCGCACTACTCGGCGCCCGAGGGCGACCGCGCCGTGGGCCTGGACATCAATGCCAATCACATCCGCTCCGTCACCAGCGGCTGGGTCATCGGCACGGCGCGGCCGGTGCACCGCGGCCGCAGCACGCAGGTCTGGCAGATCGAGCTGACGAACGAGGCGGGCGAGCTGACCTGCGTGTCGCGCATCACCATGGCGGTGCTGCAGGCGCGCTGAGCGCCGCTCTTTCCTTCTTCTCTTGCGGCGGTGTTCAGGCCGGGATTCATCGACCACAATCACGCCCCACCAACAAGAGGAGATGAAAGCAATGTTCAAGTGGACTGAAAGGCCCGCGTCCGCGCTGGCCAACGGCGCGGTCATCGCGCCCGACGAGCGCCTGCCCTGGCTGCAGACCGGCGCCATGGGCGTACAGCACGTCATCGCGATGTTCGGCGCCACGGTGCTGGCGCCGATCCTGATGGGCTTCAACCCCAACATCGCGATCCTGATGAGCGGCATCGGCACGCTGATCTTCTACTTCGTCACCGGCGGCAAGGTGCCCAGCTACCTGGGCTCGAGCTTCGCCTTCATCGGCGTGGTGATCGCGGCCAGCGGCTACGCGGGCAAGGGGCCCAACGCCAACATTGCGGTGGCGCTGGGCGGCATCGTGGCCTGCGGGGTGGTGTACATCCTGATCGGGGCGCTGGTGCAAGCCATTGGCACCGGCTGGATCGAGCGCGTCATGCCGCCGGTGGTCACGGGCGCGGTGGTGGCGGTGATCGGGCTCAACCTCGCGAGCGTGCCGATCAAGAACATGGCGGCCAGCAACTTCGACTCGTGGATGCAGGCCGTGACCTTCCTCTGCGTGGGGCTGGTGGCGGTGTTCACGCGCGGCATGCTGCAGCGCCTGCTGATCCTGGTCGGGCTGGTCCTGGCCACCATCGTCTATGCGATGCTGACCAACATCCTGGGCATGGGCAAGCCGGTCGACCTGAGCGGCATCGCCAGTGCGGCCTGGTTCGGCCTGCCGACCTTCACGGCGCCGGTGTTCACGGCCAACGCGATGCTGCTGATCGCCCCCGTGGCGATCATCCTGGTGGCGGAGAACCTCGGTCACCTGAAGGCGGTGACGGCCATGACGGGCCGCAACCTCGACCCGTACATGGGCCGCGCCTTCATCGGCGACGGCATCGCCACGGTGGTGAGCGGCGCGGCCGGCGGCACGGGCGTGACGACCTACGCCGAGAACATCGGCGTGATGGCGGCCACGCGCATCTACTCGACGGCGGTGTTCGTGGTGGCGGCGCTCATCGCGCTGGTGCTGGGCTTCAGCCCGAAGTTTGGCGCGCTGATCCAGGCGATTCCGCTGCCGGTGATGGGCGGCGTGAGCATCGTGGTGTTCGGCCTGATCGCGATCGCGGGCGCCAAGATCTGGGTCGACAACAAGGTCGACTTCTCGCAGAACAGGAACCTGATCGTCGCGGCCATCACGCTGATCATCGGCACCGGCGACTTCACGCTGAAGTTCGGCGACTTCGCGCTCGGTGGCATCGGCACCGCGACCTTCGGCGCGATCCTTCTTTACGCGCTGCTGGGGCGCTCGAAGAACTGACGCAAGGCACCCCGGAAAAGTGCAACCTCGTGAAAGAAGTGTTCTCCCGGGGGCCTGAAGCAGGGCCTGTTCATTGGGGTTTGGCCCGCGCCCGTTAGACTCCAACGCTTTTCGCACCGACGTTTTCCCAATGGCCGATGTCTCCGCCGCGCGCACCAAGGCGGTTTTCGAATTCAAGAGCGCCACGCTGCCGCTGATCGCAGTGATCCTCAAGACGTCCGACCTGGACGTGCTGGCCGAGGCGCTCGACGCCCAGCTGGCCGATTCGCCCGACTTCTTCGAGCAGGAGCCGGTGGTGATCGATCTCTCGCTGCTGCAGGAAGAGCAAGGCGAGGGCGAACTCGACTTCGCCGCCCTGCGCGGCCTGCTGGCGCGCCACCAGACCCAACCCATCGCAGTGCGCGGCGGCAACGCCGGGCAGAACGCCGCGGCGCGCGCCGCAGGCCTCTCGGTGGCGGCCATGCCCGCGGCCCCCGCGCCCCGTGCCCCGGCGCCGCCGGCCGAGGCGCCCGCATCGGAAGCCCCGCAGATCGTGCGCGAAGTGCCGGTGCCGGCCAACGGCACGCTGCTGATCGACAAGCCGCTGCGTTCGGGCCAGCAGGTCTACGCCCGTGGCGGCGACGTGGTGGTGACCGCGGTGGTGAGCTTCGGCGCCGAAGTCATCGCCGACGGCAACGTGCATGTGTACGCACCGCTGCGAGGCAAGGCCATTGCCGGCGCACGCGGCAACACCGAGGCGCGGATCTTCTCGACCTGCATGGAAGCGCAGCTGGTGGCCATCGCCGGCATCTACCGGACCAACGAAGTCGCGCTGCCCGACACGGTGCTGGGAAAATCGGCCCAGGTGCGCCTGGACGGCAAAAAAATAGCGATCGACCCGATTCCCTGAGCCCCCTCACGGAACGCGGCGATCCTGACAACCAACAACTGAATCGAAACAAGAAGGAATGGCCATGGCCAAAATTGTGGTGGTGACTTCGGGCAAGGGCGGCGTCGGCAAGACGACGACGAGCGCCAGCTTCGCGTCGGGCCTCGCGCTCGCGGGCAAGAAAACGGCGGTGATCGACTTCGACGTGGGCCTGCGCAACCTCGACCTGATCATGGGCTGCGAACGCCGCGTGGTGTATGACCTGATCAACGTCATCCAGGGCGAAGCCAACCTGAGCCAGGCACTCATCAAGGACAAGCAGTGCGACAACCTGTTCGTGCTGGCCGCCTCGCAGACGCGTGACAAGGAAGCGCTCACGCAGGAGGGCGTCGAGAAGGTGCTGACCGACCTCGCCGCGATGGAGTTCGACTACATCGTCTGCGACTCGCCGGCGGGCATCGAGACCGGTGCCATGATGGCCATGCACTTCGCCGACGAAGCACTGATCGTCACCAACCCCGAAGTCTCCTCGGTGCGCGACTCGGACCGCATCCTGGGCATGCTCAGCAGCAAGACCAAGCGCGCCAAGGAAGGCGGCGACCCGATCAAGGAGCACCTGCTGATCACCCGCTACAACCCGAACCGGGTGGCGGGCGGACAGATGCTCTCGCTGGAAGACATCCAGGACATCCTGCGCATCAAGCTCATCGGCGTGATCCCCGAGTCGGAAAGCGTGCTGCATGCCTCGAACCAGGGCGTGCCCGCGATCCACGACAAGGAAACCGACGTGGCGCAGGCCTACAGCGACGTGGTGGCGCGCTTCCTCGGAGAGGACAAGCCGATGCGCTTCGTCGACGCCGAGAAGCCCAGCTTCTTCAAGCGGATCTTCGGAGGCAAGTAGGCATGTCGTTTCTCTCGTTCCTGCTTGGCGAGAAGAAGAAGACTGCAAGCGTCGCGAAAGAGCGCCTGCAGATCATCCTCGCGCACGAGCGCTCCAGCCTCAGCGGCAAGAAGCGCCCCGACTATCTGCCCGAACTCCAGCGCGAGCTGGTGGCGGTGATTTCCAAGTACGTGTCGATCAACGCCGACGACATCAAGGTGCACCTGGAAACCCAGGACAACCTCGAAGTGCTCGACATCAAGATCGAGCTGCCCGACCCGGCGCCGGCGCGCTGACGGGTTTCGCGGACCTCAGCGCACGGGGTCCGCAAGAAAGCGCAGCACCTGCTCGAGCACCTCCGGCGCCTGGAGGATGCGGCGGTGCCCGAGCCCCTGCGTGGCCGCCAGCTGCGCGCCGCGGATCGCATCGCGGTAGGCCTCGGCATCGGCGAAGCGGTTCACGCGGTCGTCTCGGTCGTGCACGATCAGCGTCGGCTGCACGATGCGCGGGCCCACGGCGGCCGGCTCCAGCTGCGCCATCAGGACCCCTTCACGCGATTCGAACAGCCGCTGCATCGCCCCCCGCGTGACTTCGCTGAGGCCGAAGGTGTGCGCGAAGTAGCGCGTGTATTCGCGCGGCGAAGCAGGCGGCGCCAGCAGCACGAGGCGTTGCGCCGGAAGGCCCCGCGCCGCCGCAAGAGCGAGCCCGTTGGCGCCCAGCGAATGCGCGACGGCGGCGCGCAACGCGTGGCCATCGGCCGCGAGCCGGGCTGCCACGTAGGCGATGGCGCGTGCGAACTGCGGCGAGTTGCTCATCGTGCCCGCGCTGCGGCCATGCGCCGGCAGCTCGAGCAGCACGGGCCGCAGCCCTGCCGCAGCCACGGCCTGCGCGAGCGGCAGCATCTGCCCCGCGTGCCCGCCCCAGCCGTGCACCAGCAGCACCACGGGCGCCGACTCCGCACCCGAGTCCTGCGCGGCCAGGTGGTAGATGCCGACGCCCGCGTCCTCGAAGGCCCAGCCCTCGCGGCGCCATTCCGCGCCGGGGCCCTGCCCGCGATAGAGCCACTTGGGCGGCAGCGGCGTGCCGAACAGGCGATACGCGGCGCGCACGCCGAGTGCGGGCCAGAGTCGCTGCGAGGTGGTCAGGCCGAAGCGCAGCGCGCGCATCGTGCGGCTGGGCCGGTAGTAGTTCGACTGCGCGGCATGGCCGGCGGCCGGCGTGGAAGTGGTCGTCATGGCGCGGCGTTCCTTCCGGGCGTTCAGTACCAGACCCAGTCGCGGTTGCTGCGAGGCAGGCTGCGCAGGGTGTCGCGCAAGCCCTTCGCGCCGAGGACGGCCGCATAGGCGGCGAGAAAGAGGGCGATGATCAGCATGGTGCTTCTCCTTTTTATCGCACATCCGTGCGAAATTCTGGCAAATGGAAACGTCGAGGACGGCCTGCTTCGTGGCCGGCTCAGGCGAGATAACTGGAAAGAAGCCGCTGCCAGGTCTGCACGGCGCGCTCGGCGGCCTGTGGATCGCGCAGGAAGCGCGCGTCGTGCAACTGGGTCATGGTCACGCCGTTGAGCTCGCTCACGAGCTGCGCGGGGTCGGTGTCGGCCTTGAGTTCGCCGGTCTCGATGGCCTGCAGCACGGTGCGGCGCAGCGCGGCGCGCCAGCGCGTGATTTCGTCGAACAGCATGTCGCGCAGCTCGCCCTCGCGATCATCGAACTCGAAGGCACCGGCCATGTAGAGGCATCCGGTGTGCATCTCGACATCGCGCGTGCGGGCGATCCAGCGCGCGACGATCTCGTTGAGCCGCGCCAAGCCCTTCGGCTTCTGCATGGCGGGCACGAACACCTCGGCCAGGAAGCCGCGGCCGTACTCCTCGATGACGGCCTTCTGCAGCGCCTCGCGCGAACCCACGCGGGAGAACACGCCGCTCTTGGACAGGCCCAGCCGGCTCGCGACGGCCTGCAGCGTGATCGCCTCCAGGCCTTCGGCCAGCGCAAGGTTCATCGCCGCGCCGACGATGGCGGTGCGGGTGAGTTCGCTTTTCTGGGTCTTGGCGTCCATGCCGCAAACTTTAGCACACTCGTGCGAAATTGCAAACAAGCCCTGCTGGAGTGCCTTAAAGATGTTTTGCTCATGTGAAACCAACAAACGCATCGTTCCCCGAACGAGCCCTTGTGCCGAGAATCCGCGGTCGGCCCCAGCCGGGGCTCCATGACTCTTCTCGCGCCAGATGAACTTCCAGCAACTGCGCTCGGTACGCGAGGCCGTTCGTTGCGGCTTCAACCTGACCGAAGTCGCCCACACCCTTCACACTTCGCAGCCCGGCGTGAGCCGGCAGATCCGCGAGCTCGAGGAAGAGCTCGGCATCGAACTCTTCGTGCGCGCGGGCAAGCGGCTCACGGGGCTCACCGAGCCGGGCGGGCACGTGCTGCCGATCATCGAGCGCATGCTGATGGAGAGCAGCAACCTCAAGCACGCGGGCCAGGAGTTCGTCGCGCAGCAGAGCGGCCTGCTCTCGGTGGCGGCCACGCACTCGCAGGCGCGCTATGCGATGCCGGTGGCGGTGCAGGAATTCCGCGCGCAGTTTCCGAACGTGAAGCTGCACCTGCACCAGGGCTCGCCCAAGCAAATCGCGCAGATGCTGCTCGACGGCGAGGCCGACGTGGGCATTGCCACGGAAGCACTGGGCGACTACCCGCAGCTTGTGGCCCTGCCCTGCTACCGCTGGACGCATTCCGTGGTAGTGCCGCCGGGGCACCCGCTGCTCGATGCACCACTGACGCTCGACGCGCTCACGCGCTATCCGCTGATCACCTACGACACGGGCTTCACGGGCCGCTCGCGCATCGACGAGGCCTTCGGGCAGCGCGGGCTGCAGCCCAACATCGTGCTCGCCGCGATGGACGCCGACGTGATCAAGACCTACGTGCAGTTGGGCCTTGGCGTGGGCATCGTGGCCGGCGTGGCCTACGAGGCCGAGCGCGACACGCAGCTGCGCGCGCTCGACGCGGGGCGGCTGTTCGGCATCAACCTCACCAAGCTCGCGGTGCGGCGCGGCACCTACCTGCGCAAGTACGTCCACGCCTTCATCGAGTCGTTCGCACCGACGCTGACGCGCGCCGTGGTGGAGAAGGCATTGGGCGACGATGCCGGGGCCTCGCACTACGAAATCTAGGCCTTGTCCAGCGGCTGTTGCGCGGTGTGTACTGCAGGCGGCAGGGGGGTTTAAAAAGAAGCATGCAGCTTCACACAGGGAGCGTACATTCTGATTAATTCCCTGGCTTCCTGGAAACGGATCAGCAATGGCATCGACCTCGCAGCAGCAACAGCAAACAAGGGCCGCCCTCAAGGCGGCCGATGCAGCCGAACGGCGCGAGCGGTTGAGACGGGCATTGCCTGCAACGGTCGAATTGCTGCAAAGCCGCCAGGCAGACCGCATCGACGATGCTGACATCGACGCGTACGTGAGCCTCAACTGGCTCGAATGGCATGGTGGCGGCCTTCGGCTGACCATCACCGGGCGCAACGTCTGCGCCCAGTCGGTGCCCACTGCGCTGGTCTGAAAAAAACGCCGCAAGCCGCGCGGCCTGCGGCGCTCGTCCGTTGCGAAGAACGACGTTTGTTTACTGGCCTGCGATGATGTTCGCGATCACTCCGGTGGCAATCGCCGCGAGCACGAAGTCACCGCCCACCCCCACCCACTGGTAGCCCCGCGGCGGCTGCTGCAGGCGGTAGGCGCGCCAGTCCTGCACCACGTAGTTGCGGCCACGGTACTCGGCCGGCACGCGGCCGCCACGGCGCCATTCGGCGTGCGGCTGCGGGAAGCCACGTCGATCGAACTGGCGGCCGTCGCGGAAGTCCTGGTTGCCGCGGTAGTAGCCGCCTTGCGGACCGTGCCGGTCGAAGTTGCGGTCACGCTGGTCACGCTGGTCACGCTGGTCACGCTGGTCACGCTGGTCGCGCTGATCCCGCTGTTCGTAGCGGCCGTCGCCCGGACGGCCATCGCCGTGGCGGTCCTGCGCAAAAGCGCTCCCCGCCGCCATGCACATCGCGAGTGCTGCAGCGACGACGGCCATGCTCTTTGAATTGGTGATCATCTGGAAATCCTTCATGCGTTGATGACGAATTCATTGTGGGCCGCGCATGTGTCCGCTACGGACGCTTCGGGTCGCGGACAGGTGAAGTCCGGTAAGCGCCGGTATCCGCGCGGCGCCTTGTCCTTCAAGGAGGCGCGTCGAGCCTCTCGCACGAGTGCCGCTGCCCTCCTCCATTCACTGGCAAGGGACAAGCGCCTGCGCCCTGCGAGCGGCGTTTAAGCTGCGCGCCACATGAAGCGAAGACACCTCCTCCACCTGCTGGCCAGCGCACCTGCCATGGCCGCTCTGGTGGCCTGCGGCAAGCGCAGGGGCTCGGCCGCCGCACTGAAATCCGATGCCCGCGTGCTGGCCTTGGGTGACAGCCTGACCTACGGCTACGGCGCGCCGCCCAATGCGGCGTGGCCCGTGAAGCTGGGCGAGCTCACGGGCTGGCAGATCGAGAACGCAGGCATCAACGGCGACACCTCGGATGGCGCGCTGCAACGCCTGCCAGGGCTGCTGGGCGCGGGCAGCTATGACGCGATCCTGATCGGCATCGGCGGCAACGACATGCTGCGCGGCATGTCGGCCGCGGCCACGCGCGACAACATCGCGGCCCTGGTCAGTGAAGCGCGGGCGCACACGCCATACGTCGCGCTGCTGGCCACGCCGGCGCCCGACGCCATGCGCGCGGCGATCGGCTCGCTCAGCGATGCGCCGTTCTACGAAGAGATCGCGAAGTCGGGGCAGGCGCTGCTCGTGGCGAACGTGTATTCGAGCGTGCTGTCGGATGCGTCGCTGCGCTCCGATCGCATCCATGCCAATGCACGAGGCTATGAAAAGGTCGCGCAGCTGCTGGCGGAGCAGCTCAAGGCCGCGGGCTGGCGCTGATCAGGCGTTCAGCAAGTCGACGTAGGCACCCAGCACCAGCTGGTCGGCGCCCACGCCCAGCTGCGCCATGAGCGCATGCGCTTCTGCGATGCCGGCCTCGGACGATTCGCCTTCTTCCAGCACCACCTCGAGCTCGAGGAATTCACCGAGGCCTTCCACGCGGTCGAGGTGCACGCGCGTGCGGCCGACCATGAACACCCGGCGCTGCTTGCGCACGCGGCCCGCCTGCCCCCACGCGAGCGCGAGCGATTCGCGCAGCACGTCTGGCGTGGCACACGGCGTGATCAGGTAGAACGATTCCTTCGGGCCGCTGCTGTTGGCGCGGCGATAGAAGATCAGCTCGGCACGGCCAGGCGCGAAGGTGCGCAGCTTGAGGCGGTCAGCGCTGTCGGCGCAGCGGAAGAAAGTGTCGTCCTGCGCGATCTCGACGGGGCCGTGGTCGGCCAGCGTCTCGGCGATGCGCGCCACGCGTTCCACGCTGTCGATGCGGGCCTTGATTTCGATGTTTCTTGCCATATCAGGCTCTCCCCCAGGCTTCGCGCACTTCGTGTCGCTTCGCCACCCCCCTTCCGGGGGCAACACCAGTGGCCCGGCAAAGCCGGTTCCACGGTGTTCCTGGATTGGCGGTCAAGGCGCGTTGCCCTGCGGCCCCACGGACGGCGGCGCCGCGCGACCGCTCGAGCCCGGCGAGAGCTTGCGGCCGAAGGCCTCACCCACGTTGCGCACCGGCCGGCTGGCTTTCTCCGACACGTTGTTGACGCCGCGCCGCGTGGCCGCATCCGCGCGGTTGACGCTGCGGCCCGCGGCGTCGGTGCCGCGCTGCACGCTGCCCACGACCTTGCCGCTGCGCGAGGGTGACTTGATGGTGTGAGCGCGTCGGGCCTGCGGCGGGTTGTCTGCGCTCTGGGCTTGCGCGCCCACCGGCAGCCACAGTGCGGCGGCCATCGCCGCGACGAACGATGTGCGAAAGGTATTCGAGAGTTTCATGGAGTCTCCTTGGTGTCGTCTGCTTCCGCTGCGGCCGCGCGTGCCATGCGTTCGCTCTTCCAATACACGTCGTCGCCGCCGTCCATCCGGTTGAGCACGCGCGCGAGCACGAAGAGCAGGTCGCTGAGCCGGTTGAGATATTGGCGCAGTGCGTCGTTGAGTTCGGCCGCCGTACCGAGCGCGACCACCGCACGCTCGGCCCGCCGCGCCACCGTGCGGCACACATGCGCGAGCGAGGCTGCGCGCGTGCCCGCGGGCAGGATGAATTCGGCAAGGCGCGGCAGCGCGGCGTTGTGCTCGGCCAGCGCGTTGTCGAGCTGCAGCAGCGCATCGGCCTTCAGCAGCGTGAAACCCGGCATCGACAACTCGCCGCCGAGATTGAAGAGCTGGTGCTGCACGTCGACCAGCAGCTCGCGCACGGGCTCCGGCATGGGCTCGCACAGCAGCAGGCCGATCTGCGAGTTGAGTTCGTCCACGTCGCCCATCGCGTGCACGCGCAGGTGGTCTTTCGGCACGCGCGTGTTGTCGCCGAGGCCGGTGGTGCCGTCGTCGCCGGTGCGGGTGGCGATCTGGGAAAGTCGGTTGCCCATGGTGGCTCCTGTTTTTACAGCTCGACGGTCGAGGCGTCTATCTTGCCCGCGAGCCATTGCAGGCCCGCAAGATGCTGCTGGTCATGGCTGCAGAGGTAGTGGATGAGGCTGCGCATCGTGAGCGGGCCGTAGCCTTCGAACACGGCCGTGCGCGCGAGCTGTGCGTCGCTCAGGCTGGAGATGATTTCCATCGTCTGCACGCGCGCCATGCGGAAGTCGGCCAGCACCTTCGCCGCGTCGGCCGTGCCGTATGCACGCGCGATGGCCAGCGGCTCGCTGTCGATCGACGCCAGCGTCGGATGCGTCTCCTGCAGCGTGCGGCGAAAGCGCACGTGGTAGCCCTCGATCTCGATGTCGCGCACGTGGCAGAGCTGCTCGATGGCGGTGAAGGCCTCGCTGGGCACACCCTCCCACGAGGGCGGCGCCCAATGCCGGAAGGCCGTGGGAATGGCCGCGTAGTGGGCTTCCAGCTGCGACGGGAAGGCGGCGAGAGCGCTGAGGGTCGTGGGGTTCATGTTTTTTCCGAAGCGCATTATGGTGCGCGCTCCGTAGAATGGCCGATCACCCTCACGCTGCCAGGAGACACACGATGAACGCCCCGACCTCCACCTCGCACCTGATGCCGGAGCTTCATCTGCGCGACGTGCCTGCGGCCCTGATCGACGGACTGAAGGCGCGCTTCGGCGCCAACTGTTCCACGGCCATGGCGGTGCGCACGCAGCACGGGCGCGACGAATCTTCCTTCGATGCGCCGCCGCCAGCCGCCGTGGTGTTCGCAGAGAACACGCAGGACGTGGCCGACGCGGTGAAGCTGGCCAGCGAGCACAGCGTGCCGGTCATCCCCTTCGGCGTGGGCTCCTCGCTCGAAGGCCACCTGCTGGCGGTGCAGGGCGGCATCAGCATCGACGTGTCGCGCATGAACCGTGTGCTGTCGGTCAACGCCGACGACCTCACGGTGACGGTGCAGCCTGGCGTCACGCGCAAGCAGCTCAATGAAGAGATCAAGAGCACGGGCCTGTTCTTCCCCATCGACCCGGGGGCCGACGCGTCCATCGGCGGCATGACGGCCACGCGCGCCAGCGGCACGAACGCGGTGCGCTACGGCACGATGCGCGAGAACGTGCTGGCGCTCGAAGTGGTGACGGCCGCGGGCGACGTCATCCGCACCGGCACGCGCGCGAAGAAGTCTTCGGCCGGCTATGACCTCACGCGCCTCATGGTGGGCAGCGAAGGCACGCTGGGCGTGGTCACCGAGATCACGCTGCGCATCTACCCGCTGCCCGAGGCGGTGTCGGCGGCAATCTGCTCGTTCCCGAGCATCGAGGCGGCCGTGCGCACGACCATCGAGACCATCCAGCTCGGCGTGCCGATCGCGCGCGTGGAACTGATCGACGTGAACACGGTGCGCATGGTGAACGCCTACGCCAAGCTGAACCTGCGCGAAGAGCCGATGCTGCTGATGGAATTCCACGGCTCGCCGGCCGGCGTGAAGGAGCAGGCCGAGACGGTGCAGGAACTGGCCAGCGGGCATGGCGGCAACGCCTTCGAATGGGCCAGCACGCCGGAAGAACGCACGCGGCTGTGGACGGCGCGGCACAACAGCTACTTCGCAGCCGTGCAGTCGCGCCCGGGCTGCCGCGTGATTTCGACCGACACCTGCGTGCCGATCTCGCGCCTGGCCGATTGCCTGCTCGATTCGGTGGCCGAGGCCGATGCGAGCGGCATCCCCTACTTCCTCGTCGGCCACGTGGGCGACGGCAACTTCCACTTCGGCTACCTGCTCGACCCGAACATTCCCGAAGAGCGCGTGAAGGCCGAGGCGCTGAACCATGCGCTGGTGAGCCGCGCGCTGGCGCTCGAAGGCACCTGCACCGGCGAGCATGGCGTGGGGCTGCACAAGATGGACTTCCTGGTGACCGAGGCGGGCGTCGGCGCGATCGACATGATGCGCACGATCAAGCGCGCGCTCGATCCGAAGAACATCATGAACCCCGGGAAGATCTTCAGCCTCTGATCCGTTCGGGCGATGCCCCGTGAAAAAGCCCGGCGGCTCGCGAGAGCCCCGGGCTTTTTTTTGTCGACGATGCGACCGGCGAGCGCGCTTACTTGCGGCGGCGTGCCGGTGCCTGCTCCGCCGGAACATAGGTCTGCGACGGCGCCGCACCGCCATCCACGCCCAACCGGCCGCCGCCGCCGAGGCCCTGGCCGCGCACCGTCTGCGCCTTGTAGTTGCGCAGCGAACGCACCATCTGGTTGAAGGCGTC
>NZ_JBGLYN010000098.1:0-21231 GCF_047304045.1 Variovorax sp. Varisp85 | reverse complement strand
CACCGCGAGGATGCCCACCATCATCTCGGTGGAGCGCTCCGCGCACAGGCCCACCAACGTGTCCTGCCGTACACCCAGGGCGATCAGGCGATGGGCCAGCCGGTTCGCACGCGCATTGAGTTCCGAGTAACTCAGCGCCTCGTCGCCGAAGACCAGCGCGGGGGCCGAGGGCTTCAGCCTCGCATGCGCTTCGATCTGCCGATGCACGGGCTGTGCGCCTTCGTGGCGGTGCTTGTTCCCGCTCCACGCCGCTAACTGTGCGCGCTCCGCCGCACCCACCAGCGGCACGTCGCCCACCGCCAGTTCGCGCCGCCAGGCCAACGCCTGCAGCACCGCCACATAGTGCCCCGCCATCCGCTCGACCGTCTCACGGTCGAACAACTGCGCAGCGTAGACGAAGCCCAGCGTCAACGTGCCATCGGGCGTCTCGCGCGCTTCGAGCACCAGCTCGAATTGCGCCTCTCCATCGGGCAGTGCGTAGTGCGCCACTTCGAGCCCCGGCAATTGCGCCAGCGCCCGGTAGTCTTCGGCCAGGTGATTGAACATCACCTGGAACAGCGGACTCTGGCCCAGGCTGCGCTGCGGCTGCAGCACCTCGACCAGTTGCTCGAAAGGCAGGTCCTGGTGCGTCTTCGCGCCCAGCACCGCCTCCCGGGCCTGCGCGACGACCTGCGACAGGCGCATGCGCGCGCCGATCGGGTTGCGCAGCACCAGCGTGTTGACGAAGAAGCCGATGACGCCTTCGGCCTCGACCCTGCTGCGGTTGGCCACCGGCGCGCCGACGCGGATGTCCTCCAGTCCGGTATAGCGATGCAGCAGCGCCTGGAACCCGGCCAGCAGCACCATGAAGAGCGTCGCGCCCTCGGACGCCGCGGATTGGCGCAGGCCGGCCAGCAGCGCGGCGGGCACATCGACGCTGTGCCGCGCCGCGCTGTAGCCGATCTGCGCGGTGCGAGGACGGTCGGTCGGCAGTGCAAGCACAGGGTGCTCGTCGCCAAGCTGCTCGCGCCACCAGGCCAACTGCCGTTCGGCTTCACCAGCGGCCAGCCAGCCTCGCTGCCACACGGCATGGTCCACGTACTGGGCGCGCGCGCCGGCACGGCGCTGCGTGTCGCCTCGCAGCCGCGCGGCATAACCGGCCGCGAGTTCGTCGAGCAGCACCTGCATCGACGCGCTGTCCGAGATGATGTGGTGCATCACCACCACGAGCAGATGCGACGTGTCCGACAGGCGCACCAGCGCCACGCGCAGCAGCGGCCCCTGCGTCAGGTCGAAGGGCGTGGCGTGAAGTCGCCGCGCTTCCTCGGCGGCGCGCGCTTCGCGTTCACCGGGCGGTAGGTGGCGCAGGTCGACAAGGCTCAGCAACGGCTCCCACGACGGGCTGATCAGCTGTTCGGCTGAACCGTCCGCGCCGGCGAGGAACACCGTGCGCAGCGACTCGTGGCGCGCGGCGAGGTCTTCGAATGCGGAGTGCATCGCGGCGGTGTCCAGCGCGCCCGACAGGCGAAGCGCACCGCTCATGTGGTACGCGGTGCTTTGCGGCGAGAGCTTCCACAGGAACCACTGGCGTTCCTGCGCGTGTGACAGCGGCAGCGGCTGCAGCCGGCGCTCGGCGGACAGCGGTTCGATGGCCGCGCCGGGCGCAGCAGAGACCGGGTTCGCATTGCGGCTGCGCACTGCATCCGCACAGGCGTTCAGCCGGGGCTGTTCGAACAGGTCACGGATGCCGAACTCGATGTTCCAGCGCCGCGCGATGCGCGCGGCCGCCTGCACCGCCGCGAGCGAATTGCCGCCCGAGGCGAAGAAGTGAGCGTCGTGCGCCAGCGTGCGCCCTTCGGGCCACCTGAGCACTTCGCGCCAGATGCCTGCCACCGCCTGCGCGACATCGTCGAGCACCGGCGCCTCGGCCGGCACCGGCGCACCGCCGCCGCCGAGCGTGAAAGCCCCCTGCTCGCGGATCGCGTAGGCATCGAGGCTGCGCGCCGCGAGCCCCGCGCGGCACGCCTGGCGCTGGAGCTTGCCGCTGGAGGTCTTGGGCAGCGCGCCGGGGTTCAGCAGCGCCACAACGGCCGGCGCTTCGCCGAACACCTCGCTCACGGCGGCGCCAAGCGCCTCGACGAGCACATCTGGCGCCACCAGCTTCTGCATGCTGCGCGACACCTCGGCCGCCACGCCGATGCCCTCGCCTTGCGGCCCCGCCACCGCGAACGCGGCGACGCGGCCCTTGCGCACGGCCTCGACCTCGGCTTCGATGGTGCGCTCGATGTCCTGCGGGTAGATGTTGTGGCCGCGGACGATGATCAGGTCCTTGATGCGACCCGTGACGTAGAGCTGCCCGTCGTGCTGGAAGCCGAGGTCGCCGGTGCGCAGCCAGCGCCGGCCTTCATGCTCGGCGAAGGTCTCGCGGGTTTCGGCGGGCTTGCCCCAGTAGCCGGCGCAGATGCTCGCTCCGCTGGCCCAGATCTCGCCGACGCGGCCCGTGCCGAGCGCGGCCAGCGAGGCGGTGTCGGTGATGCGCACCTGGTGGCCTTCAGGCGCGGCGCCGCAGCCGACCAGCAGGGTGCCTTCCGCGCTCTCGACGCCCTCGCCTCTTGCGAGCGCGCTGCTTGAGAAGCTGCGCGCGACCAATCCACCGCCGCGTTGTCCACCAGTGACGAACAGGGTCGCCTCGGCCAGGCCGTAGCAGGGGTACGCTGCGCGGGGGTCGAAGCCCACGGGCGCGAACCGCTCGATGAATTCGGCTTCGGTGTCAGCGCGCACGGGCTCGGCGCCGGTGTAGGCCACGCGCCAGCTCGACAGGTCGAGGCCCGCGAGCCGCGATCCCTTCACGCGGTCGAGGCACAGGCGGTAGGCGAAGTCAGGGCCGCCGCTCAGCGTGGCGCGGTGGCGCGAGATGAGTTCGAGCCATCGCACCGGGCTTTCGAGGAAGTAGCGCGGCGAGGTCAGCACGAGCGGAATGCCGCTGTAGAGCGGCTGCATGAGGCCGCCGATCAGGCCCATGTCGTGATACAGCGGCGCCCACGACACGAACTTGTCGTCCGGCCCGATGCCCATGCCCTCGCGGATGGCGAGCTCGTTGGCCATGAGGTTGCCGTGCGTCACGATCACGCCCTTGGGCGCGGAAGTCGAGCCCGAGGTGTATTGCAGGAATGCGGGGTCGTCCTGCGCCGGCGAGAACGGGGTCCATGCGTCGGCGAGATCGTTGTCCACCGCGTCCACGGCGATCATCGACGCCTGCGCGAACGACTCTGCGGCACGCTCCATTGCAGCCTGCATCGCCGACGAGGTGAGGATGCAGCGGGCCTGCGAATCGTCCGCAATGCCCGCGAGGCGCGCGAGATGCTGGGGCCGCATGGATTCAGGCGGAAACACGGGCACGGCGATCACACCGGCATAGAAGCACGCCAGCATGCTCACGGCGTAGTGATCGTCGTTGTCCAGCATGACGAGGGCGCGGTCGCCTTTCGCAAACTGCTGTTGCAGGCGCACCGCCAGCGCACGCACGCGCGTCTCGAAGACTGCGTAGCTGAAGGGCTTCTCGAAGCAGGCGCCGTTCGCTTCTCCGGCCACCGTGAGCCAGACGTCGTCGGGCCGCGCCCGCGCCAATGCCCGCAGGTGTTCCACGAAGTTCGCGGATTCGGGGTGCCCCTGGTTCGGTGCCACCGCGGTTGTCGTTGTGCATGCCATCTCGCTCACTCCAGATAGTCGGAAAGTGCGCAGCCGGCGTCGGGCCGGCTGCGTTCGGGCAAGGCGTCATGCAACTGCATGGGGTGCATGCCGTCCTCCGTCCATGGCCTGGCTCACGCGCCGCGTCAATGCATCGAGGAAGGCGGCCTCGCGCTGGCGGATGAAGAAATGGCCGCCGTCGAACCAGTCGAGCGTGAACGCGTCGCCGGCATGCGCCGACCACGCCTCCATGCGCGGGGCGTTGATGTCGTCCCGGCGGCCCGCAAAGACATGCAGGGGCATCGGCAGCAGCGCATCCGCCGCGTACGCGAAGCTCCGGCAGACGCGGTAGTCCGCGCCCAGCGTGTCGAGGGTGATGCGCATCAGCTCGGCGCTGGCAAACACCTCTTCGGGAGTGCCGCCCTGCTTGCGCAGCTCGGCGGTCAGCGCGGCGTCGTCGTGCGTGCCGGGCAAGCGGCCGGGATCGCGCTGCGACGGCGCCGAACTGCCCGATGCGAGCAAGGCCCGCGGCAGCGGCCGGCCCAGCGCGCGAAGCCGCTGCGCGACGCCGTAGGCCAGCAACGCACCCATGCTGTGGCCGAAGAGCATGAAGCTGCCCTGCATCGCATCGGCCTGTTCGGCGCAGATGCGCGCGACCTGGGCGTCGAAGCTTTCGACGAAGCGCTCGCCCATGCGCATGCCGCGGCCCGGCAGCTCGACGGGCACGATCTCGATCCAGCGCGGCAGCAGGGGCCGCCAGCGCAGGTACATCGTTGCGCTGGCGCCCGCGCACGGCAGGCACAGCAGCGACACCCTCGCCGGCACGGCCATCAGAGCGCGGAAGGCGCATCCTCTTGCGCCGCCATCCAGTCGCGCAGCGACTTCGGACGCATGTCGGTCCAGTTCTTCTCGACGTAGTCGAGCGCCGTCTTCTTGTCGCCCTTGACGCCGTCGACGGCCACCCAGCCGCTGGGCACGGCCTTCCAATGCGGCCAGATGGAGTATTGATCTTCGTGGTTGACCAGGACGATGAAGGTTTCGTCTTCGCGGTCGAAGCAGCTGGTAGACATGGTGCGTCCTTGTGCGGTTATCGGGGAAGCGGCAGGAAAGCGGGCGGGCAACCCGACCGGCGGGCGGTCGATTGCTGCGCTTCTGATCAACATGACGGTTCAGGAGCGAATCTGTTCACTCCCCCGGGGCGTCGCGCGCGTCAATCGTTGATCAGGTGGCGCATGGCGCCGACGGCTTCGTCGGCCTCGGCGATGAGCCGGTTCACGAGCCCGAGCGCGCAGCCCAACTGCGCCGCGATGCCGCGCTGCGTGAGGCCTTCGAGGCGGTAGAGCTGGAACGCCGCGCGCGTTCTCGCGGGAAGCCGCGAGAGCGCCTGCTCGATCAAGCCAACGGCCTGGCGGTCACGCATAAGGCAGTCCGGCGAAGATGGCCCGGGCACGTCCAATGTCTCGACATCGATGTCGAAGGTGCGGTAGGTGGCCTCGAGCGACTGGCGGCGGCAATGGTCGAGCGCCAGATTGCGCACCACCTGGCAGCAGTAGCCCATGGGCTTGTCAATCTTGCGGCAGGCGCCGTCGGCGATCCGGAGGTAGGCATCCTGCACCACGTCGTCCGCGAGATCGGTGGTGCGCACGATCCTGCGGGCAACGTGCCAGAGCTGGGCCCGGTTGGCGACGAAGACATCTCCCAGCGATGACTCGGGCGAAGACATGGGCTGCATATTTAAATAAGAATCATTACTATTTATGAAGAAGGTGACACCCAGGATTTGCGATGTGCCCTCACTTCCATAGACGTTTGGGCGCACCAAACAGAGACATCTAAAATCCCGCCCCTTTGCTCGCTTTTCCCGCCGCGTCCCCCTGCCCATGAACATCGTCGTCAACGAAGACCTCAAAGCCTATATCGACCCCCTGACGCCGGAGGAACACGAAGCCCTCGAACGCAGCATCCTCGCCGAGGGCTGCCGCGACGCGCTGGTGCTTTGGGGCGATGTGCTGGTGGATGGCCACAACCGCTACGGCATCTGCCAGAAGCACGGGCTGCCCTTCCAGACGGTGCAGAACACGCGCTTCAAGAGCATCGACGACGTGCACCTCTGGATGATCGACCAGCACCTGGGCCGGCGCAGCATCTCCGACTTCCTGCGCGGCGTGCTCGCGCTGCGCAAGAAGGACATCGTCGATCAGCAGCGCACCCGCGCGGTGGCGCAGCCGGCTTCGCCGCCGGACGCCACGCACGATCCGTCCGACCCGCCGTTCGACGTCGATCCGTCCGCCGACAGCGCTCCCATGCCCCCACCCGCCCCGCTGAACAGCCGCGAAGCCATCGCCCGCGCCGCGCGGCTGAGCAGCAGCCAGGTGGGCATGATCGAGAAGATCCAGAAGCAGGCCGCGCCGGAACTGGTGGCGGCCGTGAAGTCGGGCGTGATCTCGATCAACACCGCGGCCGCGGTCGCCACGCTGCCGGCCGAGGAGCAGATCTCGGCCGCGAACGCCGGCAAGGACGAGCTCAAGCAGGCCGCCAAGCGCGTGCGCGAGTCGAAGAAGAAGCCGCGAGAAGAGTCCGCCGAAGCGGATACGCACGACGCGCCTGACACGGTACAGGCGCTGCAGCAGCGCGTGGCCGAACTCACGGCCGAGAACGAAACCCTGCGCCGGCAGGTGGCCGAACTGCGGGCGCAGCTCGGCCATTGAGCGCATCGGCCTGCAGAGGCCGGCCGACGCGTTTTCCTACAGCTGGATCTCGCTGATCTTCGCGCCCGACAGCGAGACGCCGGCTTCCAACCCGACGTTCGTCATCACGAAGCCCACCACGGGCTGGCGCAGCGTGTTCGTGTCGATGCTGCCGTTGGCCCCGATGGTCGCGAGCGCCACCGTGGCGTCGGCACCTGCCGTCCAGCCCTTGCTGCTGCGGAACTTGTCCAGCGCCGCTTGCGTGGTGAACACGTAGATCACCGCCTTCGACTGCGCACCTGCCTGGAAGCCCACCGATCCGGCGGTGGTGCTGTAGTAGGACTGCGTGCGACCGTTCACGCGCAACGCGCCTCGGCCATACTCGGCGCCCACGCCCATGCTGGCACCCACCACGGCGGGAAACACCAGCACCCCGCTCGACCTGGCGACCAGATCGCGCGAGCCCTTCACGGAGTCGTACAGCTTGGACAGCGAGGCATCGACCTGGGCGTCGATGGAAGTGCGCGAAGACGCGCTGCTGGCCTGATCCTGCGGCCGCGTGGTGGTGCACCCGACAAAAGCCAGGCTGCACGCCGCCACGGCGGACGAAAGCGCCAGCGTGCGGAGATTCATGGTTTTCATGGCGGATTCCTTTGCAAAAAAACATGGATCGGCAAACAAAGCTCTGCCGTCGGCGGCAGACAAGTTCCATGCTAAATCCGCCAAAGAGGGGCAAATCCGGCTTGCGACATCGGCCTACGCGAAGTCACGGTGTCGGCGAACGGTGCCCCCCTTCTCGTCAGCCCGCTCAGGGCAGAACAGTGATGCGGCCGGTGGCCGGCGGCGCCAGCGGGCTGTTCGCCTTGATGTAGGCCTCCAGGGCGTCCACGTCCTGGTCGCCGCCGAGCGCGTCGGTGCCCTGGTTGAAGACGGTGAAGTTGTCGCCGCCGGTGGCCAGGAAGCTGTTCATCGTCACGCGGTAGGTGGTGGCGTCGGCCATCGCGGTGCCGTTGAGCGCCATGTTGCCGATGCGCGAACCGGCAGGCGCCGAGAGGCTGTAGCTGTAGCTCAGGCTGGCCGACGGCAGCAGCACCTTGGGCGAGGCCACCGTGTTGGAACCGCTATTGAACTGCTGCTCCAGCACCGCCTTGATCTGCGCGCCGGTCATGGTCTTCACCACCAGGCTGTTGCCGAATGGCTGAACCGCGAAGATCTGGCCGTAGGTCACGCTGCCGTCGCCGGCCGGTGCGAGGTCGGCGCGCACGCCGCCCGGGTTCATGAAGGCGATCTGCGCGGCGCCCTTGCCGGCCGGGCTCGTGGCTGCGAGCTGCGCGTCGGCGATCAGGTTGCCCAGCACGCTTTCCCTCGACGCGGTCTGCGTGCGCGTGGCCGTCGCGGTGAGCGATCCCACCACGCGCTGCACCAGCGGCCCCGCGATGGCGAGGTACTGGCCGATGAGCGCGGCCACTTCCTGGTTCTTGCCGAAGGCGGGGTACTGGTCGGTCAGCGCGACGGTAGTGGCGCCGCTGGTGTAGGACTCGCCCTGCACGATCACGTTGTCAGCCGCCTTGGCCGTGACCTTGCGGGTGCGGGTGTCGATGGTGATATTGATGTCCGTCAGCAGCGTGCCGTACTGGCCGGCGCTGGTCAGCAGGAAGGGCTTGGCTGGGTTGGTCTTGCCGTAGTCGCACACGTACGAGCGGTGCGTGTGGCCCGAGATCACGACGTCCACCGCGGTGTCGAGCTTGTTCAGGATCGGCAGGATGTCGCCGCTCAGGCCGGCGCAGCTCTTGTCGTTGTAGCCCACGGTGGTGGTGCCGCCCTCGTGGACCACGACGACGATGGCATCCGCGCCCTGCGCCTTCAGCTGCGGGATCAGCGCGTTGGCGGTGTCAGCCTCGTCCTTGAAGCTCAGGCCAGCGACGCCGGCGGGCGTGACGATGTTCGGCGTGCCCTTCAGCGTCATGCCGATGAATGCCACCTTCACCGTGGCACCATCCTTCGTGAAGGTCTTCATGCCGGTGGCGGGGAACAACGTGTTGCCGTCGCCCTTCACGGTGTTGGCCGCGAGGAAGCCGAAGTTGGCGCCCGGGAAATTCTTGTTCACGCGGCAGGGTTCGAGCGCGGTGTTCTTCGCGCAGCCGCCGTTCTTCATGCGCAGCAGTTCGGTCTGGCCCTTGTCGAACTCGTGGTTGCCGACCGCGTTGAAATCGATCTTCATCGCGTTCACGGCCTCGATGGTCGACTCGTCGAGGAACAGCGCCGACACCAGCGGCGAAGCGCCGATCATGTCGCCGGCCGACACCACCGCGTTGTTCGGATTCTTCTCCTTGAGCGAAGCGATGGCCGAGGCCAGGTAGGCCGCGCCGCCGGCCGGCACCGGCACCGTGCCGCCGCCCTTGGCGGGCGCGTTGATCGACAGCTTCGGCGGTTCGAGGTTGCCGTGCAGGTCGTTGAAGGCAATGAGCTTCACGTCCACGGTGCCGGGCACGGCAGGTGCGGGCGCCGGCGCAGGCGGATTGCTGGCCGCGGGTGGCGGCACGAAAGGAACGAAATTGTTCGAACTGCCGCTGCCTCCGCAGGCGGCCAGGGTGGCGGCCACCACGCCCGCGACGGCAAGGTGCTTCAACGATGAATGCATGGACCTCTCCTCTGTTTTGGAATGCCGCCGATGCTGGGGACGGCACATGACGAGACCGTGAAGGCCCCTCGGCTGCGCAAGGAGATCGGCCGCTCAGGGCAACGGCACGAGGCGCACCGCGCCCCCGGGACCGAAGGCGGCCTGCAGCAGCGCCCTCGCCTGCACGCTGCGCTCGTCGGTCAGCGACTGCACTGCGAGCCAGCCTCCGGTCGGCCCGCGCTGCAGGTGCCAGCCCTCCTGCCCGAGGTTGATGAGCCGCACGAGCGACGCTGCGTCGGCCACGGGCAGTGCCGTGGGCGTGATGTCGAGCCAGTCGGTCACCTGGTCGCTCTCGCCGCCCAGGCGCGCGGCCGCGCCCTCGGCAAGCGTCTGCTGCGTGGCGGCGTCCTGCACCGCGCCCTGCAGCACGATGCCGCCGCCATGCCAGCGGATTTCCAGCGACGGGGGAACTGCATCAGCCGTACGGACCTGAGCGTTGCCGCCGGCGGTCGGGTGCCACGCGACGGCGGCCGCCAGGATCGCGAGACAGGCGATCGACGCCGCAAGAATTCTGCCGAGGGGATTCGTCATTTCGAGGCGCGAGCGTGCCACGCCACGCGTGACGCCGGTATGACGGCCGCCCCGCCTACACGCATCGCGGCGGCGCGATGACCCCGAGCCGGACCGGATCCGATACGCTCGAGGTCCGCCTCCCGCATTCCCCAAACATCCCGAGGAACGAACCCATGGCAGCGAACGCGAAAGTCACAGGAAATGTCGAATACCGGGCCGGCGACGGCCCCCTGATCCTCATTCCCCAAGGACCGATCGAAGTCGAGCTGGCACCCGACAGCGCGGTCATCAGTTGGGGCGATGCCGGCAACATTCAGACGACGGCCATTCCGCTTGCCGAATACCAGCGCTACCTGAGCGAGGGCGTGATCCAGAGCGACTGAAACGATGCGCATGCGCACCGCCCATGAAAAACGGCCCCGAGGGGCCGTTCTTCATTGTTCTGCATCCGCAGCGCGAGGCTGCGGTGCATCACTGCCGGTTCTTACTTCTTCTTCGCAGCCACGGCCTTCTTGGCGGGTGCGGCGGCCTTCTTCGCTGCGGGCTTCGCGGCCACGGCCTTGTCGGCCTTGCGCTTTGCAGCCTTCGGGTCCACGGCGGCCTTGAAGGCGGCGCCCGGCACGAACTTCGGCACCTTCTGTGCAGCGATCTTGATCTTGGTGCCGGCGCTGGGGTTGAAGCCCGAGCGTGCGGCGCGCGCCACTTGCTTGAAAGTGCCGAAGCCGACGATCTGAACGGGGTCACCCTTCTTCACTGCGGCGACGATCGAGCCCGTGACGGTCTCGAGGATGCGCGCGGCTTCTGCCTTGCTGACGTTGTGGGCGGTGACGATTTTTTCGACGAGTTCGATGCGGTTCAACTGAGTTTCCTGATAGGTTTGATTTCGCCATGTTGCCTATGGCGGCGCAGCACGAATACAAGCTGCAAGCGGGGCGGAGTTTATTCGACTGCGAGAGGCCGGATGTAACGCGGTCGCTTCAGACCTTGGTGGATCAGCCTTCGATCAGGCCTTCGGCCAGTATCGCGGCGCGAACGACGGGGCGTTTCGCGGTCGATTCCATGTAGCGGACGATTGCCGGCCAAGGGGGAAAAGTCGAGCCCCGCGTGCTGACCGAGGCGCAGGATCAGGTCGACCAGAGACTTGACGAGCAGATCGCACTGCGCGTGCTGGGAGATCATCAAGGTCATGGGCCAGTTCGGTGCGCAGCGCTCGGAGCTGTTGAGAACGTGCCGACCGCGAGCGAAGGCAAAGAACTCAAGAACTTCGCATACAAGATCTGGAGCGGCTTCATGGTGCCGAAGAACACGCCTGAAGAGATGGTGCAGAAACTGCACAAGGCCATCGGTGCGGCCTTGAAGGCCCCGGGCGTGCGCACGCGGCTTACGGCTTGCGGCTTGCGGCCGCCACCAAAGAAAAAGCCCTTGCAAGTCATTGACTCGCAAGGGCTTCTGAGCTTGGCGGAGTGGACGGGACTCGAACCCGCGACCCCCGGCGTGACAGGCCGGTATTCTAACCAACTGAACTACCACTCCTGGTAGACAACGTTCACTCCTTGCGGAGCCAAGTGCTGACGACTTGTGCCTGCTTCACTTGCGCGAAACTGGCGACCCTACGGGGATTCGAACCCCGGTAGCCACCGTGAAAGGGTGGTGTCCTAGGCCTCTAGACGATAGGGTCAAAACCTTGGACGTGCTGCGATCAGCATCTCTAACCTTCTCGACACTTTGATGGTGGAGGTAAACGGGATCGAACCGATGACCTCTTGCATGCCATGCAAGCGCTCTCCCAGCTGAGCTATACCCCCGTGTGGGTGTCGAGCCTCGAATTATAGCCCGATTTTTCAGGCCTTTTTCAATCGCTCGATAACTTTTTCGCGGGAAAAAATTTCGAGCACTGAATCGAGGGACGGTGTCTGCGATGTTCCCATCACAAGCACTCGTACTGGCATCGCCAACACCGGCATTTTCAATGCATGTGCGGCGAGAACTTCCTTGATGGTAACTGCGATTGAGGCCTTATCCCAGGTCACGCCCATCAATTTTTCAACGAGTGTTGCAATCGCGGGCTTCACTGCATCGGTGATGTGCTGCGCGCGATCGGCTTCGGTCACGTCGATGTCCGCATAGAACGCGGCAGCCCACCCCGCCAGCGCCACCGTGGTGTCGCAACGGTCCTTGAACAGCGCGCAGATCGCAGGCAAACGTTCATCGGCGACGATGCCGCGCTTTTGCAACTGTGCTGCAACAAGCGGGGAGAGCTCGTCGCCGCTCTTCGCCTTGATGTACTGCGCATTCACCCAGGCAAGCTTTGCCGCGTCCCACTGCGCGGGGCTCTTCGACAAGTGCGAGCCGTCGAACCAGCTCACCATCTGCTCGCGCGTGAAGAGTTCATCGTCGCCGTGGCTCCAGCCGAGGCGCGCGAGGTAGTTGAGCATGGCCTCGGGCAGGTAGCCGTTCTCTTCGTAGGCCGTGACGCTCACCGCGCCGCGGCGCTTCGAGAGCTTCTGTCCGTCGTCGCCCAGGATCACGGGCACATGGCCGAACTGGGGCAGCGGCGCACCAAGCGCGCGGAAGATGTTGATCTGCCACGGCGTGTTGTTGATGTGCTCGTCACCGCGGAACACGTGCGTGATGTTCATGTCCCAGTCGTCGACAACGACCGCGAAGTTGTACGTCGGCACACCGTCGGGCCGCAGGATGATGAGGTCGTCGATCTCGCGGTTGTTGATCGTGATCTCGCCCTTCACGAGGTCGTTCCACGTGACGTCGCCTTCGGGCGGGTTGCAGAAGCGCACCACAGGCGGCACGCCTTCGGGCACGGGCGGCAGCACCTTGCCTGGCTCGGGGCGCCAGCGGCGGTCGTACAAGGTCTTCTCGCCGCGTGCACGTTGCGCCTCGCGCATCTCCTCGAGCTCCGCGGGCGTGCAATAGCAGTGGTAGGCGGTGCCGGCCGCGAGCATCTGCGCGACGACTTCGCGGTAGCGCTCGAGGCGCTGCATCTGGTAGATCGGGCCTTCGTCGTAGTCGAGGCCAAGCCAATGCATCGACGCGAGGATCTGGTCGGTCGAGTCCTGCGTGGAGCGAGCCACGTCGGTGTCCTCGATGCGCAGCACGAACTCGCCGCCATGGTGGCGCGCATAGGCCCACGAGTAGAGGGCCGTGCGTGCCGTGCCCAGATGAAGGAATCCCGTGGGGGATGGTGCGATGCGGGTGCGTACTTTGCCGGTCATTTCGTTATCGTGGATTCAGGGTGCTCAGACCGCGCGCAATGTCGGCCTTGATGTCATCGACGTGCTCGAGGCCGACCGCGAGGCGGATCAGCCCCTGGCCGATGCCAGCCGCCTGGCGCTGCGCCTCGGTGAGGCGGCCATGCGAAGTGGTGCCGGGGTGCGTGATGATGGTCTTCACGTCGCCGAGGTTGGTGGCAAGGCTCACCACGCGCGTGCTGTTCATGACATGGAAGGCATTGGCGCGCGCCGTCTCGGGCGAGTCGCCGACCACGTCGAACGACACCACCGCGCCGCCCTGCCCCGACTGCTGCTGCATCGCCAGTTCGTGCTGCGCATGCGAGGCGAGCCCAGGGTAGTAGACGCGTGCGATGCCCGGCTGCTTCTCGAGCCATTGAGCAATGTCCATCGCGTTCGCGCAATGCGCCTTCATGCGGATGCCCAGCGTCTCGATGCCCTTGAGCACGACCCACGCGTTGAACGGCGCCAGCGCCATGCCGGCGGTGCGCACGATGGGCCCGAACACGTCGACGATGAGCTTCGAGGGACCGCAGATCGCGCCCGCCATCACGCGGCCCTGGCCGTCGAGGTGCTTGGTGCCCGAGTGGATGACGAGGTCGGCGCCCAGCGCCGCCGGACGCTGCAGGATCGGCGTGCAGAAGCAGTTGTCGACCGCCAGCAGCGCGCCCGCCGCATGCGCCACATCGGCCAGCGCGCGGATGTCGCAGACCTCGGTCAGCGGGTTGGTCGGCGTCTCGGCAAACAGCAGCTTCGTATTGGGCTTCACGGCTGCGCGCCATTCGGCCACGTCGGTCTGCGACACGAAGGTGGTCTCGACGCCGAACTTGGCGAACTCCTTGCCGAACAGGTTCAGCGTGGAGCCGAACACCGAGCGCGAGCAGACCACATGGTCGCCTGCCTTCAGCAGGCCCATGCACATCATGAGGATCGCGCCCATGCCGGTCGAAGCGCCGATCGCCGCTTCCGTACCTTCGAGCGCCGCGATACGCTGCTCGAAACTGGTCACGGTCGGATTCGAGGTGCGCGAGTAGGTGAAGCCCGGCTCGGTGCCAGCGAAACGCCGCATCGAGGTTTCGGCATCGGGCTGCACGAAGCCGCTGGTCAGGAAAAGCGCGTCGGAATGCTCGCCGTACTGGCTCGGCGCGAGCCCGGTGCGCAGCGCGAGCGTCTCCGGATGCAACCCGGGCGGCAGTGTTCGTTCTTCGTCGGTCACTTCGTCTGCTCTCACTCGCTGTGATTGGGAAGCGCGAGGCGCGAAGAATCCTCTTCGGTCTCTTCAACGCGGGGACGGTTGCCGTTCATGCGCGAGATGGCCTCGGTATCGATGTCGCCGGTCACGTACACGCCGTCGAAGCACGAGGCGTCGAAGCCGTCGAGCTTGGGGTTGAGCGAGCCGATCGCGCGCTTCATGGCATCGACGTCCTGGTAGATCAGCGCGTCGCAGCCGATCAGTTCGCGGATCTGCTCGACCGTGCGGTCATGCGCCACCAGTTCGCCCTTGGTCGGCATGTCGATGCCGTAGACGTTGGGGTAGCGCACCGGCGGCGCGGCGCTGGCCAGGTAGACCTTGCGCGCGCCGGCGTCACGCGCCATCTGCACGATTTCCTGGCTGGTGGTGCCGCGCACGATCGAGTCGTCGACCAGCAGCACGTTGCGGCCCTTGAATTCGCTGGCGATCACGTTGAGCTTCTGACGCACCGACTTCTTGCGCACGCCCTGCCCCGGCATGATGAAGGTGCGGCCCACGTAGCGGTTCTTCACGAAGCCTTCGCGGTACGGCACGCCCAGCAGGTGCGCGAGCTGCGTGGCGCTCGGGCGGCTCGACTCGGGGATCGGGATGATCACGTCGATCTGGTTCGGCGGCACGGTCGAGACCACGCGCTTGGCCAGCGTTTCGCCGAGGTTCAGGCGCGCCTGGTAGACCGAGATCCCGTCGAGCACCGAGTCCGGGCGCGCAAGGTACACGAATTCGAAGATGCAGGGGTTCAGCGTAGGCGACTCGGCGCACTGCATCGAGTGCACCTTGCCTTCGAGGTCGATGAACACGGCTTCGCCCGGGGCGATGTCACGCTCGAACACATGGCCCGAGCCTTCGAGCGCGACCGATTCACTGGCCACCATCACGGCGCCGTCGGCGCTGCGGCCCATGCACAGCGGGCGGATGCCGTAGGGATCGCGGAAGGCGAGCAGGCCGTGGCCGGCAATGAGCGACACCACGGCGTACGAGCCGCGCAGGCGCTTGTGCATGTTCTTGACCGCGGCGAACACTTCGGCCGGGTGCAGCGGCACGCCGCGCGACGAGCGTTCGAGTTCGTGTGCCAGCACGTTGAGCAGCACTTCGGAATCGCTCTCGGTGTTGGTGTGGCGATGGTCGGTGGAAAACAGCTCCGCGCGCAGCGCATGCGCGTTGGTCAGGTTGCCGTTGTGCACCAGCACGATGCCGAAGGGCGCGTTCACGTAGAAGGGCTGCGCCTCTTCCTCGCTGTAGGCATTGCCGGCGGTCGGGTAGCGGACCTGGCCCAGGCCCACGCTGCCCGGCAGCGCGCGCATGTTGCGCGTGCGGAACACGTCGCGGACCATGCCCTTGGCCTTGTGCATGAAGAACTTGCGTTCCAGCAAGGTCACGATGCCGGCCGCATCCTGGCCACGGTGCTGCAACAGCAGCATCGCGTCATAGAGCAGCTGATTGACGGGTGCGTTGCTGACAACGCCGACGATTCCACACATGAACGATTCCTCTCAGGGCAGGTAGCTTGCCAACTTTTCAGGCAGCGCGGGTTTCAGGCCCTGCAATGCCGCATCGAGAACAATGGCGCTGCGCGATTCGTGCCACCAGGCACTGTCGCTCAACACCAGCAAATGAACAACGACGGCCAGCACGAGCAGGGCCACCGCGCCCCGCGCCGCACCGAACGCTGCTCCCAGAATCCGGTCCACCGGCCGCAGGCCCACGACCGTGATCAACTTGCGCGTGAGCGCCGCCACCAGGCCGACGCCGAACACCACCGCCACGAAGACCAGCACGAAGGCCAGTGGATAGCGCCACGCCCCCTGCTGATCGCCGAACGGCAGCCATGCCGCCACGCCGGAAGCCAGCCACTGGGCGGCGATGAAAGCCGCCACCCAGCCGATCAGCGAAATCACTTCGAACACCAGCCCGCGCATCAGGCCGAACAGCATCGACACCCCGATGAGCGCGACGGCGATCCAGTCGAGCAAGGCCACGGCAACAGCAGGCGACGGCTCTTACAACGTGAGGATCGCAGCCGCCAAAGACAAGCCCTTGACCTTTTCCGCCGCGCGGTCGGCCTCGGCACGCGAACCGAAGGGGCCCACACGCACACGCGTGCGCTGCTCGCCGTCGGCCGTCTTGGCCACGTGCACGTAAGTCTTGAGGCCGGCCTTCTCGAGCTTCTGGCGCACTTCGCGCGCCTTGTCGGCGTCGGCGAAAGCGCCGACCTGCACCACGAAGCGGCCGCCTTCATCGGCGGCGGGCTTCGGCGCGGCAGCCGTCGCGACGGGCTTGCCTTCGAGCAGCGCGCGGGCACGGGCAGCATCGCCCGAGTCGGCCGGCTTGGGCTTCGCTTCTGGCTTGGGTTCGGGCTTCGGCTTGGGCTCGGGTTTGGGTTCCGGCTTGTGTTCGGGTTTGGCCTCCGGCTTGGGCTTGGGCTCCGGTTTGGGATCGGGCTTGGGCTCGGCGGCCGCGACGGGTGGCGTGCTGGGCACGGGCCTGCCGGATTCGATCACCGTGCCGTCGGCGGTCTCGGTGATCATGCCGCCGGACGATGCCGAGGCCACGCGCGAACTGCTGCCGCTGTCTGGCGCTACCGGCGCGGTGCTCGTGGTGGGCGCCGGCGCGGCGGGCACGGGCAGTGGCTTGACCTTGTTGCGGTCGGGAATCTCGATGGGAATGTCGACCGACACGGGGCGCGGCTGTGTATCGAACAGCAGCGGAAAGCCGATCACGCCGAGCAGCACCAGCACCGCTGCGCCGAGCAGCCGGTGGCGTGCACGCCGACGCATGGTTTCGACACTTTCCGCGGGGACGGCGGCAGGGGCGCTGCGTCCTTCGTTGCCTTGCGGGCCGCGCGTGCGGAACTTGAAAAACGCCATGAAGTTCGATCCCTGAAGGAGTGCAGCGAGGTGGTGCCAGATGGTGTGGACAGCCCGACGATCAGCCGCCTGGCAGCAGGTGTTTGGCTTGCAGCCGGGGGGTGCCGTTTTCGAGCACGCCACCCACGGTGAAGAACGATCCGAAGACCACGATTCTATCAGCGGGCCCCGCCTGCCCGATGGCTGCGCGCAATGCTTCCATCGGGGCCGCGTACACGCTGCCCGAGGCGTCGGTTCGCGTGTTCTGCGCCTGCCAGCTGGCCAGCAGGTCGGCCGCCTTGGCGGCGCGCGGCGTGGGCAGGTCGGTGAAGTACCAGCGGTCGATCAGCGGCCCGATGCGCGCGAGGATCGGTGCGAGGTCCTTGTCGGCCATCACGCCGAACACGCCGTGCGTGGTGGGGTAGAAGCCCATCGCATCGAGGTTCTCGGCCAGCGCGGCCACGGCATGGGCGTTGTGCGCCACGTCGAGCACCAGCGCAGGCTCGCCCGGCACGATCTGGAAGCGGCCCGGCAACTCGACCATCGCGAGCCCGTTGCGCACGGCCTGCGCGGTGATCGGCAACTGCGGCCGCAAGGCGTCGAGCGCCGCAAGCACGCCGGCCGCGTTGATGAGCTGGTTGGCCCCGCGCAGCGCCGGGTAGGCCAGCCCGCTGTAGCGCCGGCCACGGCCCGACCAGCCCCACTGCTGCTTGTCGCCCGACACGTTGAAGTCGGTCCCAAAGCGCCAGAAGTCGGCGCCGATCGCGTTCGCATGGTCGATCACGCTCTGCGGCGGCATCGGGTCGCTCACGATGGCGGGCTTGCCCGGCCGCATGATGCCGGCCTTCTCGAAGCCGATGCTTTCGCGGTCGAGCCCGAGGTATTCCATGTGGTCGAGGTCGATGCTGGTGATGACCGCGCAGTCGGCGTCGATGATGTTGACCGCGTCGAGCCGCCCACCCAAGCCGACTTCGAGGATCGCCACATCGGGCTTTTCCTCGATCATGCAATGCAGGATGCCGAGCGTGGTGAACTCGAAGTAGGTCAGGGGCATGTCGCCCCGCGCCTTCTCCACCACTTCGAAACTTGCTATCAGTTTGGAAGCATCGACGGCTTCGCCCTTGAGCCGCAGGCGCTCTTCGAAGCGCACGAGGTGCGGCGAGGTGAACACCGCCGTGCGATAGCCCGCGTGCGTCAGGATCGATTCGAGCATGGCGCAGGTCGAGCCCTTGCCGTTCGTGCCCGCCACCGTGATGACGGGGCAGTTGAAGCGCAGGCCGAGGCGCTGCGCCATTTCCTTGGCGCGCTCGAGCCCGAGTTCGATGTTCTTGGGATGGAGTTGCTCGGCGCGCGCGAGCCAGTCGTTAAGGGTTTCCATGGAGGCCGGCATTGTCGCCGACTGGCCGCCCGGGGCATCATCGCGGGCATGACAACCCTATACGGCATTCCGAACTGCGACACCGTCAAGCGCGCCCGCGCCTGGCTCGATGAACATGGCGTGGCCTACACCTTCCACGATTTCAAGAAACAGGGCGTGCCCGAGGCCGAGCTCGACCAGTGGCTGAAAAAACCCGGATGGGAGGCCCTGATCAACCGCAAGGGCACCACCTGGCGCAAGCTGGACGACGCCACCCGCGAGGGCGTGGTCGATGCCGGCTCGGCCCGCGCCGTGCTGCTGGCCAACCCCAGCCTGATCAAGCGGCCGGTGGTCAACTGGGGGGCGAAAAAACCCGTTACGACAGGGTTCGACGCCGATGCCTGGGCTGTCAACGTCGTGTAAACGCCGGAACCCGGCCTGCTGCCCGGCCTCCAATCCCGATCTGCAGGAGAAACACACCATGAATACGCATGTTTTTCGCACCCTCGCCGGGATTTCCGCGGCCGCAGCGTTGGCCGCCGGCACCGGGCTCGTGCACGCCCAGCAGAACCAGGTGGTCCAGGCCCGCGTGATCTCCGCCACGCCGATCCGCGAAACGACCGGCAGCGACGTCAACTACAACGTCACCTATGAATACAACGGCCGCCAGTACACCACCCGCATGAACAGTCGGCCCGGCGCGACCATTTCGATCCAGGCCAACGCCTACGGCGTGACGACCTCACCGGTGGCGCCGCAGCCGCAGCTGCAGCCTTATCCGGTCGAAGCCGACAACGGCAACGGTTATCCGCAGTATGGCGGCTCGCCATGGGACAGCGTGGTGCCCGAGCCGGGCGTGGTGGTCTCCGACGCTCCCGCGCCGGTCTACCAACCGGCGCCGGTGTATGCCGCTCCCGTCTACGTGCAGCCAGCCTACCCGTACCCCTATGCCTATCCCTACGTCTATCCGCCGGTCGGCATCTCGCTGAACCTCGGCTATTCGCGCGGCTGGGGCGGTGGCTACTACCGCGGCTGGGGTGGCGGATACCGCGGCTGGCACCGTTGAGCCGCTGGCCGACGGCCCAAGCCGCCTGAGCCCCTAAAATCGAGGACTTTTCCAACCCTTGACGGGTGCGCCGCCGGTGCGGTGCGTCCTCGATTTGCCGTCCGCTCCCCAGCGCCGGCGCTACCCAATGACGACGACTACCGACACTCTCAACAGCGCCGCAGTGGCCACCAAGGCCAATGTGTACTTCGATGGCAAATGCGTGAGCCACAGCCTCACGCTGGTGGACGGCACGAAGAAATCGGTCGGCGTGATCCTGCCGTCCACCCTCACCTTCAACACCGGCGCGCCTGAAATCATGGAAGGCACCGGCGGCAGCTGCGAATACCAGCTCGCGGGCAGCACCGAATGGATCGCCTCGGGTCCGGGCCAGAAATTCAACGTGCCGGGCAATTCGAGCTTCCAGATTCGCGTGGCCGGCGAGCCCTACAGCTACATCTGCCACTTCGGCTGAAACCGGACCTCCTGACATGTCGACCATCCTCCAAAACGTACCCGCCGGCCAGAAGGTCGGCATCGCCTTCTCGGGCGGCCTGGACACCAGCGCGGCGCTCCACTGGATGCGCAACAAGGGCGCGATCCCCTACGCCTACACCGCCAACCTCGGCCAGCCCGACGAGCCCGACTACGACGAGATCCCGCGCAAGGCGATGCTCTACGGCGCCGAAAATGCCCGCCTGATCGACTGCCGCGTGCAGCTGGCCAACGAAGGCATCGCCGCGCTGCAGGCCGGCGCCTTCCACGTGACCACCGCCGGCGTCACCTACTTCAACACCACGCCGCTGGGCCGTGCCGTCACCGGCACGATGCTGGTGTCGGCCATGAAGGAAGACGACGTCCACATCTGGGGCGACGGCAGCACCTACAAGGGCAACGACATCGAGCGCTTCTACCGCTACGGCCTGCTCACCAACCCCAACCTGAAGATCTACAAGCCCTGGCTCGACCAGGTCTTCATCGACGAGCTGGGCGGCCGCGCCGAGATGTCGGCGTTCATGCAGAAGGCCGGCTTCGCCTACAAGATGTCGGCCGAGAAGGCCTACTCGACCGATTCGAACATGCTCGGCGCCACGCACGAGGCCAAAGACCTCGAGCACTTGAACAGCGGCATCCAGATCGTGCAGCCCATCATGGGCGTGGCCTTCTGGAAGGACGAAGTCGAAGTCAAGCGCGAGACCGTCTCGGTGCGCTTCGAGGAAGGCGTGCCCGTCGCGCTGAACGGCGTGCGCTATTCGAACCTGGTCGACCTGATCCTCGAAGCCAACCGCATCGGCGGCCGCCACGGCCTGGGCATGAGCGACCAGATCGAGAACCGCATCATCGAGGCCAAGAGCCGCGGCATCTACGAGGCTCCCGGCCTCGCGCTGCTGTTCATCGCCTACGAGCGCCTCGTCACCGGCATCCACAACGAAGACACCATCGAGCAGTACCGCGACAACGGACGCAAGCTCGGCCGCCTGCTCTACCAGGGCCGCTGGTTCGACCCGCAGGCCATCATGCTGCGCGAGACGGCGCAGCGCTGGGTGGCACGCGCCATCACCGGCGAAGTGACGGTCGAGCTGCGCCGCGGCAACGACTACTCGATCATGAACACCGAGTCGGCCAACCTCACGTACAAGCCCGAGCGCCTGAGCATGGAAAAGGTCGAGGGCGCATTCACGCCGCTGGACCGCATCGGCCAGCTCACGATGCGCAACCTCGACATCGTCGATACGCGCGAGAAGCTCGCGATCTACACGCAGGTCGGCCTGCTGTCGTCGAGCGAAGGTGCTTCGCTGCCGAAGCTGGCCAACGACGGCGACGCGAGCTGATCGCAGCGCCCTGTCTCCTCGGAGGCAGAAACGACGACGGGCCCCTCGGGGCCCGTTTTCCTGGTGCGCGGGTGTCAGTCCCCGCCGCCTCCGCCGCAGCCGCCGCCACAC